>JBNKOV010000705.1:0-3435 GCA_050294955.1 Holophagae bacterium | reverse complement strand
CCCGGAGAAAGCAATGGTTTCAACGATTTCTTGTCACTGCCTGGTGGTTGAAGGGCGTCGATCCTTCGCCCAACCCGACCTGGCGGAATTTTTTGAAACTAGCGCTTCGCATTCAGGACGGATTGCCCTTCGACCAAATTCCCATCATGTCGCGGGTTGCTTCTCAAACATTGTATGCAACCATGCTGCGTCTCAGTAAAATGGCAATAGAGAGCCTTGATGAAAACGATGAAAGCTTCATTCCTGGCCTAAATGAGCTGCATTTTCCCGAACAAGATGATTAATTAAAATAGATAATGTTAAGCTGCCTTTTGAAGAGTGGCAGCATGTTGTCATTTTGGGGTGGTAATATTTCACCACTGGTAATATGTTGTCGTTTTTGACATGGGTTAGAGCGTAAAGAAAAATGTGTAACCGCTATAACTTTGTGAGGCTTCGGCAGAATCCTGGCTGATGAAGGCTTATGGCATGAAGGTTGCTTTATGACTAGTGATGACTGTCGCAAGACAGCATTAAGTTTTAAGTCTCTTCTCCACCCTCAATGGCGTCGGATAAAGAATTTGGGAAATGCGCTCCTCTTAATCTTCCGACGCCATTTTTTCGGTTACATATCGCCGTTTCGAATCATGAGAGAGCTGCACATAATCTGTCATAATCCTACCTGGTTCCATGCTGGCCTTTTTTGAGGCGCTTTGCTATAGTCAAGCATCGCAGACTGCGTATTTCTAGGAGAATGACTGTGGCGTGGCATGAATTTAGAAAAAGGCAAATTGAACAATTTGACAACTTGGACTCGGTGCATCAGGCCATGGTCTTTTTTGCGTCGCTCTGCTGCTGCAGGATTCCTAAAACTTATTTCGTGAACTGTGTCAACGCCACAGGTTTAAGAACCTCGCGGGGGATTCAATTCTACCTTGACTCCATTGAGCCAATATTAGCTTCATTGGCTGAGGCTGAGTTTATTGATTACAATGACGACGGAATTGCCGCTCATCCTTCATTTGGCGCGAGGGCAGTTCAATTGGCGACCCAACGCCAAATTTTAAAGGCTCTTATTGAAAGCCTGGAAATGGCAAGGTTATCCAAAAGGGGACTGGGCGTGGGTTATAATCATCCCCATACCGTCACAGTTCGGAAAGCCTGGTGGTCTCTTTGGCAGGGGAACGTCGATTTTTTTCGTACTCAGATCCTGGAAATTATTAAAAAAGAACCTTATCCCTCAATGAAAAACTCGTATCTCTTTCGTTGGTTTGGCCACCCTAGCCTTTTAGATATCATTTTGGAGTTTGAGCCGCCCTTGCGGCAAATCATTTTAAGGGAAGTTATTACGATTGCAGATTGTGAGTTGGGGCCGGCGCATGATGCCTTTGAATTTTTTGAGAAAAACTGCGACTTGACTAATGACTTGGAGTTGTCCTGTCTTTGTCGCGGACTTTTACTCAGGGGTTCATTGCAACGGGCCGAGCACATTCTCAAGGATCTTGAAGGCCCAATTGCTCAACAATATTTGGGCATTCTTTTATTTCTTCGAAGGGATTTCGATGGCGCATTGAATCAATTTCGCGAGTTAAAAAGGACTCAGTTTGAATTAACAACAATCTTTCCCGTACTCTACTTCCTGGGCGCCTTGCATATGGAAGGCTCCCAACAAAGTATGTCCGAAATTCGTCTCATGTTGCGCCAGTTGCCTGGCCACATGCCCTGGGTTTTGATCCGTTGCCTTTTTGACCGTCCAAAAAGAAAGATAATGGATGAGTTAAAAAAGAGGTCACCAGAGGATTTTTGCGGAAGATGGCTTGCTTGCCTTATTGGTATTCGGCATTTTCCCGAACCAGTTTCTCCGCCTATTTTACAGTGGCTTGATAAGGTTCAAATGTCCGGTCTATCTCTCCTAGCTGGGGAGATTATTCATGTCCTCAATCAATGGGGTCAACTATACAAAACACAGTTCGCGGTTACTCAAGCTGAAGGGATTCAACAAATTGATCAAAAAGAGGATATTCATTTTTACGCTGGTTCCCTTTTCTTAAAACAGGATGAATGGTCCCGTGTTCTCCGAAGGCTTATTCAATTCAAACCTCAGCCCCTTGCTGCTGCCGATCAAATACTGGAAAAGGATATTCGCCTTATCTGGCTATGCAATATTTCCATGGGGCGTTTATACTGTAGTCCTGCAGAGCAGAGACGAAAAGACCGGGATGGCTGGACAACAGGAAGAAAGATCAGCTTAAAGAGGCTGCATAAAAATTATGACGCCATGCCTTGGTTAACTTCACAGGATAGAGAACTTTGCGCCGCTATTGCTGCTGAATCGACCCCGATGGGGCCTCGATATTTTATCGAAGAGGATTGCGCCGCTCGGATTCTTCAAAACCATCCCTATCTTTTTCGCGAAGATGCGCCTGAGGCGTCGGTTGTTTTATCAAAAGGCAAACCTGAGTTGCAAATATTAAGGGAAGGGGACTCGCTGAATGTAACCCTTCATCCCACTAGACATTTTAAAGAAAAAAAGTACATAGTTTTTGAGAAAGAACCGGATTATTTCAGCGTTGTGGAAATAAATGGCGATACTAAAGCTCTTTACGACATACTTGACAAACGAATCAGTATCCCCGTTTCAGAATTAGATCTAGTTAAGCAGGCCGTTTCGAACATCTCCACATGGGTTGAAGTCCAATCTGAAGCGCCAATTTTCGACGCGAAGGAACTCGGATCCGCTTCTATCCATCTTCGTTTGCAGTCTTGTGGAGAGGGCCTGAGGGTCGAAATGAGGGTTCAGCCTCATGGCGCCGGAGGTCCATACTTCAAACCTGGGAGTGGCGCCAAACATGCAGTGGCGCACATCAATGGCGAACCTGTTAGCGCAAGTCGGTCCCTATCAGAGGAAACCGATCTTGCAGCCAAAGAATTGGCCGAACTCCCGGTGCTATACGAGAACGATCTGGGATCTTGGGATTGGAATATTGAGGATCGACAAACGTGCTTGGCGTTACTGGAATCTGTTCAGGCTAGGCAGCCCGGGTTGTTTGTCTCATGGGTAGGGACGAATCCATTCAAGGCCGATTTTGTCACGAAAAATGATCTACAGTTGAAGTTGAAAAAGGTAAAAGACTGGTTTCAAATGAGGGGGCTGGTTGCTTTAACTGATGACCGGATCATTGAACTCCAGAAGGTTATGACAATAATAACTCAATCGCCTGGCCGGTTCTTATTGATGGAGGATGACCATTTTTTAGGATTGTCTGAGGAACTCTATGGGATTTTGAAAAAACTGGGCTTTGCCTGCACGCTCAGGGGCAACACGGTTCAACTTCCTCCGGCCCTTGCACTGGTCATGGGACATGAATTAGAGAAGTTGCCAGGTTTGAAAGTAGATGATCAGTGGAAAGAGCTTATTGAGGCATCACGCAATAATCCGTATGAGAACCAGCTACA
>JBNKOV010000704.1:0-3443 GCA_050294955.1 Holophagae bacterium | reverse complement strand
AAACCCGGTACTGGTAGTCGCCGCGATAGATGTAATCCAGACGAGAAGAGAGGACGGATCCATCTGGGAATGCGTGGGTATGCGTAAGCGTAAGACGAGAGGCCAGGTCCACCAACTTGGGCGGCTCATTGCCCTTCAGGTTCACCTGTAGGCTGGCTCTGTCTTCAACGCCCGTCGGTGTGAATCGACCAAATCCCGAATTTAGGAAATCCACCACGTCCAAGGTGTATAAATCCTCTTTTATCTCCCCATCCATCATGCTTAAATGGCCGTCAATGCGCCACTTATGCGACAATTGCCAGGATAGCTCCGTCTCAAGGCCGTAAATAGTGACGGCAGGAATATTGCCTGTGCCCCCTGTAAACGGAACAGGATCTTCCTGCACAAACTGATACTGCTCATAATCGTAATAAAAGGCCGATGCGTTTAGGCGGATCTTGTTTGCAATGAGGTTTTTGGAGCCCAACTCAAAAGCAGTTACCTCTTCTGGCTCAAACTGAGGCGGTACATCCAACGCGCCGCCGTTGGATGCGCCCGGGTTGTTCCCACCGTTTTTCCAGCCAGTGGAAACCAGCATGTAGACCATATTCTTGTCGGTCACCTGAAAATCGGCCCCAAGTTTCCAGGTGAAGGCATTGTCCTCCACCTCCTGGTGAGACTCAATAAACCAATATTGAACGGAATCGTCAACCGATTTGTCATTCTGGTAACGGCCGCCTATGGTAAGGGATACGGCGTCGTTCATCCTCCATGCAAACTGAGCGTAGACCGCGCTGTCCTTGCGGGTTAGCGTGCGATCCTCTACGAATTGCAAGGGCGTGGTGAATGGCGGCAGGGTTTCGGCCGATGGATTGTTCAACTGGTCCTCGAATTGAGAGAAAGGGGCCGGACCCACGGCCTCCAGAAAGTAGTTGTCGTTCTCATGATCCAAGTAATAAGCTCCCACAACCCAGTCCCACTGAGGTCCAAAATGGGTGAGGTTAATCTCCTGACTGAAGGCTTCAGAGTTATTGTCCCAAAAAGGAAGCACGTCAAAATTAGAAGCTCCGAAGCCGTTGAGGTCGATAGCTGTGAGTTCTTCGGTGAGGCGGTCCCCGTCAACGGATTGGGTTTTCTCCAGACTCTGAACGCCCGTAAGTGACTTAAAAGTAAAGCCCCAAGGCGTTTCCCATTCAACAATGGCGGACAGACTCTGGTTCTCCAGGGCGAACGTGCTGGGATAGTCTTGGGTTAACTCGCGAGGGTCTGGGTTGGGATCGTTAATGTGTTTTTGGGCGGCCCCATGTTGGTCCGAATCGTTAAAGAACCCGGCAAGTCGGACAGACACTTTTTCTGAGGGTTGCCAAAGCAGGGCGAGATTTCCGGATGTCGATTTCCCATCGTCCAACTGATAACCGTCGTAGGCCCCGCCTTTAATTTCTGAATAACCGTCTCGTTCATAATTCTGAACCGTAGCTCGCACCGCGACATTGCTGCCGAGGGCCAGATTCACGTCTCCCACTTCCTTGTGGTGATCGTATGCGCCGTAGCTGAGCGCCACCGTACCGCCCGTATGATTGAGATGGGGTTTCTTTGTGATGATATTAATTGCGCCGCCAGTAGCGCCCTGACCAAATTCTGTGCCCTGGGGACCGCGCAGCACCTCGATACGCTCCACCATGCCCAGATCCAGACCCATGGACAGCGGATTAGCCAGGTAAACGCCGTCGATATAAGTTAATACAGAGGGTTGGGTGCTCAAACTCTGCGGTGTTTCCCAACCCACGCCTCGGATAGAAGCCACCCGACCAGCGCCATCGTTTTTAGAAATCAGAAGACCGGGAACATAACCGTTGAAATTATCCAGCTTCACAATATTCGAGGCGGCAAAATCCTCGCCCGAAACAGCCGAAACCGCGATAGGCGCGGTTTGAATGTTCACCTCGCGCTTACGGGCAGTAACAATAATTTCCTCTAAAACTTCTTCATCGCCTTCCTTCTCCGTTTCTTGGGCTAGAGCCATGAATCCGAAAATCGCTTGAAAAAGCGCTGCGATGATTATCCATTTCTTCATTGTCGTATCTCCAGCAGGTTTGTGAACCCGTGTTTATTTAAGATCTGGCATTCGGATATGCTCTATTTCCAACGCCTTTCGCCAGGATTCGCCGGCATCGTTGGAAAAATAAACCTCGATAACAAAGCGGTTGGGAGCAAGATCCCGAAATACCAGTTTTTCGTGATAGGGTTTTCCATAATATTCCCAATCCGATTCACCGGTCAGATTGTTCATTGAAAGAACGCCATCCTCAAGCTGACCCTTATAAGTCTTGATATGGTTCGTCATGCCATTAAATTCGGTGGCAGTGTAACCCTCGCGTTCCTTGTCCCATGAGATTTGCCTCACAATGGGAACCGGGCCCAGAAAGCCGGGCTGGCTCGATTTCCCCATAAACAGATTGCCGTTTGCTTCCGCCTCCCATACCACCGTGTTTTCCGAAACAGACCAGGGCGCGTTCTCGAAAGCCCGGAACTTTACCTGCGCCTTCCAGGTTCCCAAGATCGATTCAAGGGGCGCCATCTTTTTGGGAAACGGCATCTTAAACAGGTTTGGGTCTGACGGCTGGTTGAGGCTGACCTTGGTAATTTCCATGACGCGGTGACGGGTGCGGAATTCTGTTTCAAGAAGATGTGGCAGCATCACGTCCCCAACCTTGCGGAAATCGGAGAACCAGGTTTGTTGGTCCACTACATCGCCCACGTCAAAGCCTTTTGAGATTCGCAGAACCTCAAGAAAGGTGTCTTTATCCAAAACCCAGGTTTCCTCCCACCCATCTTTATAAGTGAGTTGGAACACATGGCCCTCTTGACCGGGTTTTTCCCCCAATCCCTTGTATTCCACCTGAATGCCTCGTTCTTTGTAGTGGAAGAAAGGCGTGCCGAATTCGGTATACTGACGGGCTACTGGTCGTGCAGCTTCGGGTAGAATGGCGGCGGCGTCATAGCCCAACAGAGGGGTGATCCACCAATATTGCTGGCCATCGCAGCCAATGGTATTCTCAAACTTGCCGAGGTGATGCTCAAAGTACAGGCGATTCCCACGGGCCATAGCAAGAGTAAAGGGTTTGGGTTGGCTAAAGGCCGTAAAGGAACCCGACATTTGCAGATTCTCTATTTTTTCCCAATTCTCCAAACCGCCCCTGGCCTGGATGTGCTTTTGAATAATTTCTTCCGCATCCCCTGAAAAACCAGAAGTACACAGTAAACAGGCTGTGAGCAGGGCAAGGCGCTTCATGGTTCCATCTCCGTGGATTTCGCCAGATTGTAGCAGGCAATTTTCTCGTGATTCCTCAGGAACAGGCGACCATTGGAAAGCGTGGGAGAGGTCCAGCAGCGTCCACTCAAGGCCTGAAAGCGGGCCAGCTCTTGAAAGCCGTCGGGCGAAGCCGAAACCATGGCCAGCAGAC
>JBNKOV010000703.1:0-3446 GCA_050294955.1 Holophagae bacterium | reverse complement strand
AAAAAAAGCAAAAGCAGAAATCAAACGTGATTCTACATCAATTAAAAGAACAGTAAAACGTGTTGCACCAAAAGTTAAACGTGCAGTAAAAAAAGCAAAACCAGTTGCTGAAGACATCTATGCAGATTTGGACCTCAACATTCTGGTGAGTAGGAATGAGGGCACCCCTGTGACCTTGATCGAGGGTCTGGCCTGTGGTATTCCTGTATTGACGACCGATGTGGGCGGTGTTCGAGATTTTGTGGAGCCGGAAATGGGGCGAATTGTGCCAGCAGATGTGTCTCCCGAAACCCTGGGCCGAGAACTTGAATATCTCTTGAATGAAACCTCGGGACGACTTAAAGAGGAAATGCGGAAAAAGATCATGACCGCCTACGGCGCATCTCGTCTGGTGGGCGATATGGCCGAACTTTATGAAACCCTGACTGCTGAACGTCTACCCCGTATTTGAACTTGGGCTCTGTGATAAAAATCATTTAAAAAACAGCAACACCACCCCACACATCTCCAAAAATATGGATTTTTGAGTGAAATTGGTCCAAAATTGCGCCAAATTGCAATTTTCGTTTCATATTCTATAATTTCATGGTTTATCATGTAAAAGGTACATCGGTTGCGATATCAGGAAGGAACATGAGCTTAGTCAATAAACGGATATTAATTCAAAAGATCAATCATCTGCCGACACTCCCCAGCGTGATTACCCGTATTATAGAGCTGACGGAGAGCAGAAGCGCCAATGCCAAAGATCTGGCCGAGATATTGTCAAAAGATCCATCCATCGCATCCACCATTTTGAAATTGGTAAATTCGGCGTTCTACGGTAATCTACGCCACATTTCTTCTATTCAACACGCAACGGTAATTCTGGGCTTCCAAATGATCAAAACCATAGCCATGGGCGTTTCCATCTTTCAGACCAAAGGAGGGACGGCCCGTCCCTTTGAACGCGGTCAGTTTTGGATACATTCAATAGGAACGGCGGCTCTGGCTAAATTATTAGCGCAACGCATTGACGCAGATCTCGATCTCGACATGATTTTTCTTTCGGGATTGCTGCACGATGTGGGCAAGGTCATTTTCGATAACTATTTTGAAGATGATTACACGAAGGTGGGAGAAATCCTGCGGGCAGAGGATATCTGGATCGGCGACGCAGAGACCCGAGTAATGGGTTTAAACCATTGTGAAGCGGGCTTTTATCTGGCAAGGAAATGGCAATTTCCCACGCCAGTTGTTGAAGCCATCCGGTTCCACCATAATCTTGAAAAATGTTCTGAACAAAATCAGTTGCTCGTGGCTCTAGCCCATGCGGGCGATCATGGTTGCAGACGTATTCAACTGGGTTTTAGCGGAGACCATACGGTTCCTCAACTGAACCCCATTGTGGAGCGCCTGGGCATTAGCCCGGCCATCATGGATGATGCCCTGGTGGAGCTGGAGCAGATGCGGGAGAGTTTTGAATCTTTTGTCCAAGAATAAACAGTCGGCGCAGGAGACCATTGACAAGTTAAACAGGGAAAAAGAAGCCTATGCTTCGGCCTTGTCCTTGTCCAATGAGGCCTTTATGGAAAAGGTCAAGGAGTTCTCTATCCTAAAACGGATGGGAGACGCCATCAGTTGGAGCATGGACAAAAGTCAGGTATGCATGGAAGTGGTTAATATTATTATAGATGAAACCACTACCGAGAACTGTTCTCTGTGGTTGATCAAGGATGGTGAAATTGTGCTGGTCGCCGTTCGGGGTCAGGACAATATGGAGGCCCGGTTCTTTCCCTACGACTCCCCAGACTCTAGAAGAATGAAAGTGGGAGAGAGCGCCGCCGGTTGGGTTGCCGAACATGGAGAATCTCTGTTAATTGAGGATGTTGCCAAGAGCGAACATTTTATTTTAAGACCCAAGGATCGCATTCCTCCCATAAAATCGCTGCTTTGCCTGCCCATCCTGGGCAAGGACAGGCCTTTGGGGATTTTGAACCTCAGCCATCCCGATATTGGCGCTTTCTCTCAGGAGAACGAGCGGGTGTTGAGCCTGATCACAGACCAGGCCGGCATTGTACTTACCAATCTGCGATTATTCGAGAAAATACAGACCTTTAACAAGCAGTTAGAGGCAATGGTGGAGCAGCGGACCACCAGTCTCAGACAGAGTGAGGCGCGATATGAACGCTCACTGGTGGCTGGCAGAGTTGGTATTTGGGAATGGCAGCCCGGCTCTTGGGACGTATACACAACGGCCAATCTTAAGAACCTTTTGGGTTATGAAGACCTGGGCTACGAATGGCGTTTGAGAAACTGGTTGAAGCTGTTCCATCCAGAAGACAGAAAGGTTTTTTTGAGGAAGATTCTGAAGCATATCAAGGGTGTCGGCGGTCCTTATGAAGGGGAGAATCGCATGATCCACAAGGACGGTCGTCACTTGTGGTTTTACGTGCGAGCCGAGGGAATCCGAGACAAGGACGGCAAGACCATCCGAGTTTTCGGCTCCAACACCGACATTACGGTGCGCAAGAAGGCCGAATTGGAGCTGAAAAAGGCCCAGGAAGAGGCTTTGGTTCATGCTCACGCCGAGGGTCGCGCCGAATTTGCGACGACGGTTCTTCACAATATTGGCAATGTGCTCAATAGCGTGAATGTGAACAGCGCCAACATTCGAGAAACGGTTCAGAAGATGGGGATCCAGCAATTACAACTCGCCATGAAAATGATTGAAGAGAACACCCACGACCTGGACAACTTCTTCAACAACCATCCCAAGGGACGTCAACTGCCCCAATATATCGTTCAGAAAACAGCGATCATGAACAAGGATTTTGAGAAGTTGACGCATCTGGCGGGTGACATTGGCGACAAGATCTCCCTCATGCACGAGATCATCGAAACTCAGCAAACCCACGCCAAGAACCCGGAGGGCATCGGCCAGGAGGACCTGGCCCGTTTGGTGAACGAATCTCTCAAGGTCCAAATGGAGTTTATCAACAGGGAAGGCATTACCATACACAAGCGATACAAAGCCATTCCACCGCTTGTCTTGCCTGCGGCAGCGCTCATTCACGTGGTGATCAACCTCATTAAAAACGCAGTGGAGGCTATGAACCTCATGCCCAGGGCGCATCGCAGTCTGTATATCGACATTTTCGAGGATGAGCAACTCAATACCCATTTAAAGATACGGGATACGGGCATTGGCGTTAAACCCCAGAACATGGAAAAGATGTTCGTCCACGGGTTCACTACAAAGAAGCATGGTCACGGGTTTGGCCTCCATTACTGCGCTCAGTCCATCCGGGAGATGGGAGGGGAAATCGCCATCGAAAGCGAGGGCGAAGGAAAGGGCGCGACGTTCACCATCACCTTCCCAATGGAAATGAGGCGCCACGATTATCGCCCGCCATCGCCGCTGCTTGAAAAAACGAACTAATTTAATTTCAAGCGCCTGAGAACAC
>JBNKOV010000702.1:0-3450 GCA_050294955.1 Holophagae bacterium | reverse complement strand
GAAAGGAAAAAAAAGCTGATAAAAACCCAAATTAGACTTGTTTTGAAACTCATAACATTCTCCTAGATAATATTTTAGATGAGCATGGTTCGGCCCTGGCGTTTTAAGAAACTCGCTTAGAAAATTTGCGAGTTACACCAAGGAGGTGGTCTCCATGACCCGTTCTGTTAATGCCATCGAAATGGGAGAAAAAAGTCTCTCACTTTTTTTTAATTTTTTGCGTTATCTAATTTCGATGGGGGCGCCTTTTGCGCAATCCGAGTCTGCAAGATCTGATTCAAGTCTATTTATTTCAGTTATTATGGTGGCGCTGATTTCTCCAGCGGATTCAAGCGAGTCCCGCGCTCTTGCCAACCATGCCTTGGATAATTCAATGTCGCCCCTGTCCCTTTGGAGCAACGCCAGGTTGAGTAGGGAACTGGTTACTTGTAGGTTTTCCCAGCCCAATGATCTGATTCCAATTTCAAGAGCCTCGCATAAGAGACCTTCCCCAAGGTCGAACGCACCCTGTTTCTGGTTCAATTTCCCGAGGCCATTGAGCACTATTGCGTAGAGGTGGTGGTCAGATCCATATGCGAGATGGAAAATATCGAGGGCTTTAGCGTAATACTCTTCCGATCTTTTCAAATCTCCTGCCTCTAGGTAATTAAGCGCTATGTTGTTTGTTACGGCTCCTATTTCCGGGTGGTCCTTGTCATAGGTGTGAAGGTTAATGTCCAGGGCCTGTTTAAATAGAAAATCCGCCTGATTGTATTGTCCAAGATCCTTGTGGACAAGCGCCAGGTTGCTATAGGTTGCGGACAGGTCGGGGTGACAAAGTCCAAGGGTTTCTTCTTCAATTGCTATGGTTTCTTGGAAAAGTAGGACAGCATCTTGAATATCACCCATGATATGGGCTTGGGTGGCGAGATTATAAAGAACAGCCGCAGTTTCGGGGTGATTGGGTCCAAGCTCACGCTCTCGAATGGCGAGGGCGTCTCTGAATAATGTTTCCGATGCTCCATAATTGTTTAGCTCTGCAAGCGTAAAGCCCAGGTTATAATAAACCTCAGCCATTTTTAAAGGCGGGGTTTCGACATGGTCCAATTGAATTTCCAAAACCTGAAGCAGCCAGGTCTTGGCCATTTCATAGTCACCATCCCAGAAAGCAGTTTCAGCAAGACCAGTGTAAACAGAGGCCTTCTCTTCATAGGATTCACCGGTTAATAGGGTCTCACAAGTCTCGAAATGGGATCGCGCTTTTTCAATCTCTCCCATGGCAAGGGTTGTTTTCCCAATCATCAATAAAAACTGGACCATTTCCTTGGGGTCAGGCGGCGCTTGAGCTTTTGCGTCACTTAACCCTTTCTCCAATAATGGGAGCGCTTTGTCATATTGGCCCAGATTATAGAAAACTTTGCCAAGTGAGCCTGAGAATTTGGCGTTGCTTAGGTCACTTCCGGCTTCTCCCATAAGTTTATCAGAGGCCTTATCGAGTAGTTGTTGGATATCTGGAGCTTCACCTGTTTGAAGAGGATCAGGGATGTGAAAGAGGTCTTGGAGAAAGGCTGCGGTGTTTTCCGCGTTCTGCTTTTCAAGTTGCGCTTTAACCCTGGCGGCATTCGCCTGTTGGTTCAATAGAGCCAACGCGATTAATGACCCTATTATGGTGAGAGAGAAGGCCACGCCAAAAAATACGGCGACAAGATTGCGTTTCACAAATCGGTGAACCCTATAACGCCAATTCCCCTGCCGTGCAAGTACGGGATATCCGTTTACATGGCGATCAAGATCCTCCTTCATTTGCAGAGCGGAGGCATAGCGTTCTTCCGGCTCTTTTCTCAACGCCCGTCTTGTGATCCATTCAAGGTCTCCATCCATTTTTGGTCTATGGTTTATCTCGTTTTCTGGCAATTGAGTTTTGAAGGGGTCCTCTTCACAAACCACCCTTAAGATCTCTTCCGGCGTGTTATTTTCCAACTTTTGTGCGGGATGTCCCGCCAAAAGCTCAAATAAAAGCAGGCCTAGCCCATAAACGTCGGTTGTAATGGTTACGGGTTTACCGTGGACCTGTTCAGGGCTGGCGTACTGGGGCGTCATGGGATGGTGACCTGTTTGGGTTTGGAACTGCCCATTGTCATTTAATAGCCGTGCAATTCCGAAATCCAATAATTTTGGCTCCCCTTGAGGGGTGATCAGTATGTTTGCAGGCTTCAGGTCACGATGCACAATCAGGTTTTGGTGAGCGAAATGAACCGCAGCGCATATTTTCCTGAAGATATCTATCATATTCGCAAAATTTGGGTTGTGTTCTTTTATCCAGAGATCGAGTGGTCTGCCCTCAACGTACTCCATGACAAGGTAGGGGAGGCCGGTTTCGGTGGTCCCTCCGTCAAAAAGCCTTGCAATGTTGGGATGGTCCAAATCCGCCAGAATTTGTCTCTCCCTTTGAAACCGGGCAGAGGTCTGTGGCGTGATGCGTCCTGATAAAATTTTAATAGCCACTTGCTTTTCAAAATCATCGGTTCGAACCGCGAGGTAAACGGCGCCCATTCCGCCCTGGCCGAGACTGTCGATGATTCGGTAGGAGCCCAAAAGGGCATTTTTCTCAATCGCAGAAGGCGGGGGATTGAGAAAAGGCTGAGACGCGTCATCCCTCAGGAAATCCACCAGACCCGTATCAGCGCCGAGAAGCCATTGGACTTCGTTTACAACCTCTGGGTTCGGGCTGAGCTTCTTGATTTCCGCAAGTCTATCGCCAGGAGCCAGACCTTGGACTTGATGAAATACCCTTTTAATTTCATTCCAGCTTGGAGAGCTCATGTCGCCTCCTTTGGACTCAGGGATTCCAGTTTTCGGGCCAGCCAGTGTCGGGCCATTTTCAATTCACGGTGGACCGTTGCTACAGAAATATTGAATTGTTCGCCAAGTTCCTGGATGCTCAGCCCTGCGAAGAAGCGTAACTCCACCAGTCGGCTTTGCCTCAAATCAAATGTGGCTAATTCAGTAAGGGCTGTATCTAGAGAGATTAGAGTAATGGGTTCCAATTGGTGGCTGCCACATATGGCATTGGCTTTATCCAAGGAAACGATCGTTTGATCCCCGCCTTTTTTCATGGACAACTGGGTTCTGACATGATCGACCAGAATATTCCGGATCATCTTCCCTGCAAAGGAAAAAAAATGGGATCGCGTTGGGAATTCGAGCTGGACGTTATCCGAGAGTCGTATATATACTT
This sequence comes from Holophagae bacterium, assembly GCA_050294955.1. Classification (GTDB taxonomy): domain Bacteria; phylum Acidobacteriota; class Holophagae; order Acanthopleuribacterales; family Acanthopleuribacteraceae; genus JBNKOV01. Next base: position 233 of record JBNKOV010000702.1, on the reverse strand, counting down.
CATGAATAATCATTGTGGGTTGAATAATATCCCGGTGTTTAAAGTTGGCGATCAAATAATGGGCAGTCTTGCGAAGCTCTTTGTAGACCAAAGGAATGAGATTGTTTAAAGCCTTTTGATCGCCCTTGCTCCAAAGGCTGAGCAGCGCAGTGATCTCGCCTGGCTGAGGAAGAATTTCGTTCTCCTGCATACGTTCTCCTTGGATTGATTTGGGGTGTGTTGAAAATCCTGAA
>JBNKOV010000701.1:0-3451 GCA_050294955.1 Holophagae bacterium | reverse complement strand
CAGAAGTCGCCCCGGTTTTTAAATTCACCAGGATCCGTTCCTCTCCTTCGATCCAGGCTTTGGTTTTAGATTGCAATGACGCCAGAGGGCTGCCCACATCTGCTGTCGCATCTTTTCCCGGTAGAAAGCTTAATTTCGGGCCTTTTTGATAGATGGTCCAATAAGCAGGACGTTTCCTGGGACCCAGAGCCCAAGGCGCCTGGCCCGGGTCGAATCCTGGGGGAAGCGCCATATCTTCTTGGGCCTGTCCTTCGGCCATTTTTATCTTCAGGTAACTGGCCACCAGTTCTGGCCGTTTCCACATGGCCCTGTGTTGCCGCGCCACCAGGCGGTTATACCAGGCGCGGGCGCCATTTGCATATCTGCCCCCACCCTCAATGGCCTTGATAATGGAACCCATAAAATAAGAATCTGGGCCTCTTTGTCCCGTCAACTCCTCAGCCAGGAAACGCTCTTCCTCTCTAATTCCCTCGGCCAGATTTTCATGCCAAAGGCGAATGAGACCAAGCACGGTTTCCTTTAAGGCTTTTGGCGCCTTTTCAAAACCCACCCTATAGTCCTCCACAAAATTGGGATGGAAATCGAAACCCAGCAGGGTATCACGGGTGTGGTTATGCTGAGTAATGGCTGATTCAACGGCAACATCGACCTCACCCTGGGGCAGGGCAAACCGGACATCACGCAGCAATTCTGGCTCCACTCTTACGGCAGGCGCCAGGAGGTTTAACAGACGGGCCACGCCCTTTTCCCATTCCCCCTTCTCGGGCCGAACGGCGGGTGGGTTCACGACCCGCATTTTGGCGCCGCGATCCCAGAATACCGGTTTCCAGTACGGGGAGAGCTCCGGCTGCCACAGCCTTGGTGGACAGGGCGCCAGCACAAGGGTGGATTGCCCCTTGCGCTTCAAGCTCCGGCCAAAATCCACCCAACTGCGCCACCGCCCCTCATCCCTGGCCAAACAGCCCAGATCGCTCAACACGAGAAGCGCCATATCTTCAGAACTATGGACATAGGGAGCTGGCGGCTTTTCCGGTTTAAGCCAATCCTGACATAATCCCAGGGGTCCGTTTTCAAAGTAGAAGAGTTCCAGGCCTTCGCGTCCCCGCAAATTCATGAGTTGGGCCGCCAAACTACGGAAATCGCTGCGGAAAGAGGCCAGGCGAGGATGGAAATCCACCAGAACCCGACAGCGCGGACGCCAAAACCGGTGTTGCATCTGGGGCACCGGATCGAGATAAAGCCCTCTAGCTACAATGTCCACCGCAACGGCCACATCTACCCTGCCAATGGGGGCCATGCCGCCCAACTCCCGTTGTAAAAGGGGCCAGACACGAGACCAGGGAGTAAGGGGCGTCTTGGATCGCTGCGACGGCGTTTCGCCAGGCGCCTTACTTCCCAGATCTGGGGCGTCTTTATACCAGGCGGGTTCTTCTAAATCTTCCGATTTGGTCTGTTTAAGCTCGTATTTGATGGGCTGCCAGAAATGAAGCCCGACTTTTACTTGGGCCGCCTCTTCCTTTTTCTCGAATTTTAGATCTTGGATGGGGACGCCAACCTGCGGCTTCGGCTTGGCGGGCTCAGGCGCTTTGGTCTCGCGCTGGTAACCCAAAATAGCGGCGGCTCCGTCAAGGCCTTGAGTTCCCAGGCTCCAACAGCGGATGAGGTCGGCGCGTCCCGTTCGAGATTTTCGCGGATTATTGTCCAGATTCATCATCTTCGGTGTCCTGGGCCAGCTTACCTTCCGGTTTATCTTCCTGGTCCTCGTGTTTCACCAGGGCGAACTGGCTGATTTCCGCAAGGGCCTCCTTCCGGGTCTTTTCGTCGTCGCCCAGGTTCTTCAGGGCTCGCAAAAGGTCTAGATATTCCGCAAGACCCGGGGGCGGAAAACCCTTGTTTAGACTATGCCTGCGGTCTTGTATTAAGAGATCGGCTGTGTCCTTCATGAGTTCTTGGCTGAGGTCCTGCTTAAAATGGGCGTTGGCTCGTTCCAGCAACCAGCCCATGAGACCTTGCTTGGGCAAGCGCAATTGCAGAACCATGCAGCGCCGAACAAAAGCAGCGGGCAATTCTCGTTCCTCGTTGGTGGTGATCACCACCAGAGGCGGCGCGATATTTGGATTGCGGCCAATAACATCTTTGTGGTGGGGCACGGTAAAGGCGCCATTCCCCAAAATTTCCAGCAGGCCATTGGGCAGATCGGTTTCGGCCTTGTCAATTTCATCGATGAGCACCACGCAGCCGTTTTTCAATTCCCAACCCTCGGGCTGCCAGGGCTCTCGGGAGGCGCCGTGGAATGACTCGGCCTGTTTAGTGGCGGAAGACCAATCAAAGGCCCACCACAAGGGGCCTGGCGCGAGGAAACGCAGGGGGTCCAGTTTGGAATTTTCCCCGGTCCCGGCGCTGCCAAGGGTTTGCGCTTCACCCAGTCGGGCCACGGCGTCGAAGGTCCACTGGAGATCCCGACAGTCCGCCCGGGCGTGAACCACTTCGGACACAAAGGCCCGTTTAAAATGGACTGCGGCTGCTCGGGCCAATTGGCTTTTGCCACAACCCGGTTCGCCGCGAATGAGCAGGGGACGTTGGGCTGCAAGCGCGGCGCGGACCGCCCAGCCGGATCGATCATCCATAATGTGGACCGACTCCGGCCAGGAGGTGGATTTGGGAAGAACAATGGGTTCGCCAGACTTAAAGGGTTGGATTGGGGTGTTCATGGTGTTTCCTTAGTTTTGGTCGATTAATAGTTGCGTTTCTTTTAGCATGCCAAAAAAGTATTTAACAGCCGTATTCAGTTCAATCTCATTTAGGATGATTAAAGGGTTGGCGCCGTTAATAAACAAGATATTTAGATTGGGCAGTTCCTGTATAATGGGTTGAAAAGCCGCTTCCCAGTTTACCGTATTCCTGGTGTCTGTTAAATCGACTGTTACAATGGGATGTTTGCCGTCACCTGCAGATAATCGCAGCCATTCACATAGGGCCGCATTTTCATCGGCATTAAACGTTTGGGGAACCTCTTCATGAGGGGCAAATTTGGCCCATAACACCTTCTTCAATTCCAAAACGTCCAATTGATAGAATTCCCCACCCTCCATGACATGGTCCATCTTGTAGAGGGAACCGCCAAAGGGTGTTTCACCGGAGGCGCAAAGCTTGAAGTCGGCCCTATTTTGAGCAAGTCCCGCCATGGCTGTGCCTGCGCCAAAAGAGGTTTTCACACCCAGCTCGATTCTAATCTTCGGAAAGCCCTCTTTAAAGAGATCTCGGTTTTCCCTGGCCCAGGCGCCATCGACGCTTAATAAAACCAGCCAACCCACAACATCAATGGCCTTTTTCTGGATCGTTTTAAAGGGCCATTGGGCCAATTCAAGATTGTCCGCTTCTTTTTGGGCAGCCCCTTTAATAGCATTACCGAAATTTTGGATGCGATCCCTCAAATTGCCTTCCGCTAACT
>JBNKOV010000700.1:0-3485 GCA_050294955.1 Holophagae bacterium | reverse complement strand
GGATATTACAACAGCAGCACCTACTTCGGCGAAAAGAACATCCTTGCGTTGGGTCTGGCCGCCATGTCCCAGCGGGGCAATTATGGGGAGAACCAGGAAACGGCTGATTTCACCGGCTGGAACCTGGATCTGCTCTGCGAGAGAGAACTGGCGGGGAAAGGGGTGGCAACCCTTGATGGCGCTTATTACGAATACGAGAGCGAACACCTTTCACCGGGACAGGATGGAGACGCCTATTTTACTACATTGGGGTATATGTTCCCTAAACCCATAGGCATCGGTAAAGTAAAAACCCTGGCCCGATTTCAGACGTATCAGGGGGAAAGCTATGATCAGCGGCGAGAGGAATTGGGTTTTGACTACATTATTAAAGATCATAACTTAAGACTCTCACTAGTATACGCCAAGAATAAAACCAATAACTTAAATAATGGCAAAGTTTTTCGTCTTGGTTTTCAAATGCAACTATAGGATAAAATCAGTTGATACAATAAAAGGAGTCGGATATGGGTTCCATCAATATACGAAGACTATTTACTTTTTTGACTGTCGGATTTTCCCTACTTTTAATTATCTTAATTGTCACTTTTTTCCGGGTGAAAATGCAGTCAGAGAAAATTTCTGATAGTTATCGAAACCAGTTTCAGTCCTATCTGCTTGCTGATGAGTTGCGCCAGAGTTCCGATGACCTCACGCGGTTGGGCCGGCTCTATGTCATTACGGGCGAACAGACTTACAAGGACCAGTACAACGCTGTCCTGGACATAAGAAACGGGAAAAAGCCCAGGCCTGAGGACTACCACCGGATTTATTGGGATTTTGTGGCAGGAGGCGTAGAAAAACCCCGTCCTGACGGTTCCACGGTTTCGCTCACAGACCTGATGGTGGAGTCGGGGTTCACAGACGAAGAGTTCGCTTATCTCAAAAAGGCCAACGACAACTCGGATGGCCTGGTGAATTTGGAAGTGGAGGCCATGAACATTGTAGATGGCAAATTCAAGGATTCCCGAGGCAACTACACTGTAGAGCGGCAGCCCACAGAGCAAGAGCTGGCCCGGGCGGCGGAACTTGTGCATGGTCCTTCTTATCACAAATTTAAATCTGAGATTATGAAGCCGGTTGACAAGTTTTATGTGGCGCTGGAGGACCGGACCGAGGCCACCATTCAGGTCGCTGTGAATTCCACCAGGCGGTGGTCCATTATCGTGTTCGTTGTCCTGGCCTTTTTCACAGTGTTTTTAATTTTTGCTGGGCGCATCATGAGGCAACGGGTATTGAACCCCATTCGTGAACTGCAGGCAGCCATGGTTCAGATAGCAGGGAACCATCTCGAGCAAAAGGCGCCTTTCACCGACCGGCAAGACGAGATTGGCGAGATGGGTCGAGCCCTTGAGAACTTTCGCCAGAGTATATTAGAAGGGGAGAGGCTGCGGGCTGAAGTGGATCAGAAGAATCGTGAGGACATTGAACAGCAGCACAAAATTGCTGAAGAAAAAGAGAGGAAATCCCAATATATTAACAAGCTTATCGCCGAGTTTGGCCAAGACATTACGGAAAACCTGGAGCTTTTGTCTGGGGCGGCCGACGAGCTTCAGGCCACTGCAACCAGCATGACAGGCATTGCGGAGACTACGGATGATCGGGCAGGGGACGCAGCAACCGCCTCTACCAGCGCTTCAGAAAATGTGGATGTGGTGGCCAGCGCGACCGAAGAACTCTCGGCCTGCATTAATGAGATCGAAAAACAGGTCCAACTCTCGGCGGACGAAACCGCAAAGGCCACCACCAGCGCTGACAAGGCCTCCAAGCAAATGTTGGAACTTGAGGCGGCTTCGAACACCATCAGCCAGGTCTTGGGTTTGATCAACGGAATTGCAGGGCAGACCAACTTGCTGGCGCTCAACGCAACCATTGAGGCGGCGGGCGCTGGGGAAGCAGGGCGCGGATTTTCGGTGGTGGCCAATGAAATCAAGGTTCTGGCCACCCAAACCGCAGCCGCTACGAAGGATATCTCGGCCCAAATTGACAGCGTGCAGACCGCTGCGCAAAATTCCATTGAGGGCATGCGAGCGGTTACCCAAATTCTGGAGAATGCGAAAGCCATGGTCTCAGGGGTGGTTACGGCCATCCAAGAGCAGCGGATTGCGACCGACGAAATTGCCGTGAATATCCAGGAAGCATCAACTCGGAATCAACGGGTGTCCGAGAATATCAAGGACATCGCTACCAAGGTAACCGAGACGCGGGGCGCGTCAAACCAGGTTCTTTCCGCGTCCAACGACGTGTCGTCCTCTTCCTTCAAGTTGAAGGAAGTGGTGGGTGGTTTTCTGACCAAAATCAAGAGTATGGCTGCGGATGCAGGCGCTGCATAGGGTTTGGGTCCTTCCGCAGTGAAGGACGCGCCTCAAGTCTAGGGAGATTAGGCTGTTATTTGGTTGGATCCAATTGGTTTAGTCTCTCTTTGTAGCGTTTCGCCTTGTCCTTCAGTTGCAGGTTTTCACAGACGATGGTGAGCAGGGTGATGAGTTCTCTGTCATTGGGGTTGATGGTGTAGGCTTGTTCGAAGTCTTTTAAGGCCAGTTGACTTCCCGTTTGGGTTTGTTGATCCATGTAGAAAACGCCCCGGTTTTTGAGCGCCTGGAAGACGGCCAGGTGATGGGGCTCGGCTTCTGGAGTCATGGGGGTTTGGATCGTGCGAGGCAGGCCTTCAGGAGGGGCGTCCGTTTGGATGACTGTCTGCCAGATAAACCCCAAAATAAGCGCGGCAGCAAGGGCGGCCCCCAACTGGTACACCAGGGGGGGCTTCGATTTTTGAGAGGGGATAGGCGTTTTGATTTCAGGGGGTTCTTTAGAGAGATAGCTCAGGTTCTCCTGCAATCTCAACTTCTCAAAATCATCGGAAATATGCTCCATGCGGTTGGCGAAAGATTGGTATTCATCCAAGTAGGCGCGGGCCTCCTGAGTCAGGTGAGGACCGTGCCTGGTTTCGATCTGGTCTGGTTCAAGTTTGGTCAGCAGAACCTTTAAATTCTCAAGGGTGACGCTTTCGCTCATAAACCCTCCTTGACGCACTGGAAAATAAGCGGTTTGGATCGGCTGATCCGGGATTTCACCGTGTTGTCGTTCATCTCCAGGATCGTCTCAATTTCCGGTCGGGTACAGCCCAGAACAAAATATAGAAGCGCTATTTCCCGGTAATGTTCGGGCAAGAGGACAATGCAGCTTCTAATTTTCTTCAACAATAGCTGGTCGTGTTCGCTTTGCGATCCCGCGAAGGTCTCGAAATCTTCCGAATCGCTGAACCGCTCGTAAGTCTTTTTTCTATAGTAGTCCACCACAGCGCGCTGAGTCAGGGTGAGGCACCAGGCGTTTAGTTTCTCGGGGTCTTTGAGGTCTTGGATATGGTTCATAATCCGAATGCAGGTTTCCTGGTAGATCCCTTCGCGATAGCATTTTCTTGCTGGCTTCTATCGCAATCACCTGCC
>JBNKOV010000699.1:0-3492 GCA_050294955.1 Holophagae bacterium | reverse complement strand
TCCTTCGCTTCAATAATTTCAGCGTCTTCAGGAATCCCAGCCTGTTCGCCAACCGCCTCAATGAGGCCATCTCTAATTATTAGATTGCCCTTTTCTATAACAGTGCCTGGAGATATCACTATTTTTGCCCCGACAATAGCGTAGACTCTTGGCCTTTCTGCATTTAGCGAGGCTGTGAAAAGGGATAACAGAAATAGCCCAAAAAGGACCCTTCCAGCCGTCTTTAACATAAAAATCTCCTAAGTTGAATGGTGCCCGCGCCCCGGTTTTTGAACACCGGTTCTGAAATCATGCTATCAGCATAGGAGATGTAGGGCTGAAAATAAAGATAATTCCCAATCGAATTCGGAGATTGCTGGGGCTGGTTGGGAATTTAGAACTTGAATTGGTCGGCGTATTTCCCGTAGCCTTCCTTCTCAAGATCCCCCTTTTCAATGAATCGAAGGGCTGCTGAATTAATGCAATAACGCAGTCCGGTTGGTTTGGGGCCGTCTGGAAAGACGTGGCCCAGGTGTGAGTCTCCCATTTTACTGCGGACCTCGGTGCGGGCGTAACCAATATCGAAGTCGGACTTTTCAATAATGTTCTCGGGCTCTAAGGGGCGGATGAAACTGGGCCAACCAGTCCCAGATTTGTATTTGTCCTTGGAGCTGAAAAGCGGTTCGCCAGAAACTATATCGACATAAATGCCCTCTTTCTTATTGTCCCAGTATTCATTGGCGAAGGGCCTTTCAGTGCCGTTTTGTTGGGTCACCTGATACTGAAGAGAAGTGAGGCGTTTTTTGATTTCCTTTTCGGATGGACGGACATATCTGCTTTTTTTGATTACAGCATCCTCGCCCCAAACCTTCTTGATGAACTGGTCCCTGCCCGAGCCCTTGCGGTAACGATAGTAGTTCTGAGGACTCTTTTTATAGTAATCCTGGTGATAGTCCTCCGCGGGGTAGAACGCTGTGAAGGCCGTAATATTGGTAACGATGGGGTCTTTAAATCTACCTGAGTCCGCTAACGCCTTTTTTGATTTCTCAGCCGCGATTTTTTGAGCATCATTGTGATAGAAAATTTCTGCTCGATACTGGCTCCCGCGATCTACAAACTGGCCTCCTGCATCCGTCGGATTGATTTGTCTCCAGTAGATTTCCAACAGCTCTTCATAGCTAATGACATCAGGGTTATAGGAGATTTGAATAGACTCGGTATGGCCGGTTCTACCTGATGAGACCTGCTTGTAGGTTGGGTTCACTTCCTTACCACCGGAGTAGCCGGACACCACCGCATAAACTCCGTCCACATCTTCAAAAGGGGTTTCCATGCACCAGAAACATCCACCGGCAAACGTTGCTAGAGCCGCATCTTTGGGAATTTCTTTTGCCTTCTCAGGGGCGTGCGCGGCATCGCTTTTACACCCGATCAGGCAGCTAATAAGCAAAAGCAGGAACATGACCTTTCTCATAAACATTCTCCCAATAATTCGCATCGATTTTGTGGGTCCACACGTATTGTAGCACTACTGTCGTTCGCTTCGCCAGGAAAGCCAACCTTTCTATGCTAATGACAATTCAGACTGGGAAATTATTCCAAATCGCTCCTGGACAAGTTATAGGCCATGGTCGAGTCGCTTATGAATAAGCCAATTGAGGTGTCTCATTTGACAAGACTTGTTAAATTAACGGGATAATACGAGACTTCTTCCCATTCTTCGGGCCTCTCGTTCCTCAGAGAACCGGCAACTCCAGGCAGACAGCTTCTTTATGGTTGCGCATCAACAACTTGTTTCCCGAGATGGCCATGTTATTCCACGACTTATTGCCTAATACGGGAATTTCGCCCAACTCAATAAGTTCGTTGGGGTTGGGGTCAACCAGATGCAGTGATCCCGATTCGGACTGAACCAGGAGGAAGTCTCCGGTTAGTAGGATTTGACCATGTCCGTAACGGCCGCTCTTCCATAATCTCGAACCATCGTTTGGATCGATACAAGTTAAAACACCGTCGTCCAGGCCATATACAGCGTCTTTGTACTGAACATAATTCGCAAATTTTGCCTTCAACCGTCTGCTTTCATAAGTCTCCGTTGCTCGTACCTTATTGCCCTCTAATGTGAAGCTATAAAGCTTGGCTCCTACTCCATAACCGCTTGACACCAGTAGTTTATCTTGGCCAATGAGCAGGGGATTCGCGACATTGGGTTTGCCTTGACCCCAGGGTTTTTCCCAGAGGATCGCTCCGGTGGCCGGGTTGTGTCCTGCTACGGTGTTTGCATTTAGGATGAGGATTTGGGGAACCCCTGCGAGCGTTCTCAATTGTGGGGAGCTGTAACCCACGGCGTCTTTGCCGCCGCCCCAAATAAAAGCGCCTGTTTCTTTATCCAGTGCGATCATAGACCGATTCTTTGAGCCGCCAATACTCACAACGACCAGCTTTTTGGTGAGTAGAGGAGAACAACTGAAACCCCAAGCTGGACTTACAGCGCCATATTTTTTAACCGTGTCCACGCTCCAAATTTTTTCTCCCGTAGCAAGATTCAAACAATTGAGTAATCCGGTTGCCCCAAATGTGTAGACCTTGCCGTTTGAAAGGCTGGGCGTTGATCTCGGCCCGTCGCCGCCCAAGCTGGATGTGAACCGGATCTTGTCTCCATGGCTCCAAATCAAGCCGCCGTCTTCCAGGCTATAACAGGTGACCATTTCCTCTTCACCACGCTGTTCCTGGGTTATTGCGAGGGTGTCCGTTGCGGCGAATCCACTCCAGCCCGCTCCTATTTTTTGCCGCCATTGCTCCTTTGGCGGGTTGGTTTTCCAGTCCTTTGCCAGATTGAGAGTTGGCGTTTTACCGTTTCCATAGGGTCCCAAAAAACCTGGAAATGTGTAGGTTGCCTGATCAATCTCTTCCAGGTCCCCTGTCTTTCTTTCGCTTGCCAGCGTCTCATCAGCTTTGGGCTTCCAACGCCAGGTTGGGATGGGAATGATATCGCCGCTATAGTCATCCACTCTCAAAGTTGCCACTGCAAGAAGCCCCAAAGCCAGAACTGCGCCTGTCCCTGTTAATCGAACCTTGCCTGGCAGGCGCGAGAAGAAAAGAAACCAGAGAAAAGCCAGGAATCCTGCTATCACTTGAATTGAAATGACCGAAAGGATGAAATCCTGGCGTTGACTGGTGTATTGCGACATAACCGCCACGGCAATGAGGTCCAAAACTGTGATAATAAGAAGTGGCCAATAATTGGGCTTTTTGACAACAGACATTTTCGAGACTCCTAGGTGGATTCAACAAGGCATCCATGAAAACATGATCTTACAATAAAGGCTCTTTTGAAATCCAGTCTCATGTCAAATTCCCTCCAGACTAAGGCGCTCGTGAAAGCCATATTTGATGAATCAACACGATCTTTAAAAGGGCGCTTTAGTGATACGGCCTTCATTCTTTGCCATTGCTTCTCCATGCCTGATCCCTAAGTGGTGAGAATCATAAGAAATCGTTTCACGTTTAGAC
>JBNKOV010000698.1:0-3501 GCA_050294955.1 Holophagae bacterium | reverse complement strand
AAAAGGCGTTTCAGCGGTTGTTTGGCTTCATGAAAACCTCGCCTAGGGCCAACCTACTTCAAAATGCGGCGGTTCCGCCAAAAACGGAACCTTCTACGGACACACAACGCGCTGTGGCTGAGAAATTCAGCGGACTTTCAAAAACGGATCGCCTCGCATTATTTGTACTGGACCGGCTTGACCCCAACCATCATAGCAATCTTTTTCGCTACTTTCAGGATCCCAAAGGCCTATCCAAGATGACTTCCGTCTTGGAGAAGGAACTCCATGGCTTTTTAAATCAACGGGCCTTCCCCGATGTGCATGATGGGCTGTCTCATTTCGACTGGGACCGGTTTCACGAACTCAGCAATTTCTTAAAGCGCTATCCCAAACTGTCTGTTCCCAGAGGATTCCTTCCTCAAAACGCCCGACTGACAGACGCTTTGATCCATGGTTTTAATGCTGGTGAAACAATGCATGATCTGAACACAAGCACCAGTCCAGGCAGCGCATTGATGAGACTCGATAAAAACGCTCTTAACCTGGCCCGCGTGGTCGAGGAACAACTGGAGGGCATGCCTCAAGGGGACCGCAACAAAGCACTAACCGATTTCATGAAGGGCTCTCTCTCCAATTTTTCAAAAGTCGCATTGCTTGACCAGGCTTGGAAAGCGGAACGTTTAATCGCCAATCTCATTGCCGGCAAGGGCGATCCGAACCGAGCCTCACACAAACTAGCCACCGCGCTTGCCGATATGATGGACGTGCTTTCTCAGGATTCTGAAACCGAACTCGACTGGGATTTATGGAAGGTAGAAAAACAATCCAAAGCCCGAAGCGAGGATCCCCGACCATCTCTTCGGGATAAGTTGCTTGCAGAAAGAAAAGGCTTACAGCGATATTTTCTCATGGATCGATGGTTGCCTGGCAAGACCGGGGGTCTTAATGAGAAAGTAGAGAACCTGGGCTGGATGCAGAGAATCGAGAAAATGCTTCAACAGGTAGAGGCCAACCGGAGCGGCAACCATTTGGACCTGCTGCGCACCCTGGAACGGCTGAAACCCATGATGCGGGAACTGGCTGATTTCGCAAAGGAAGGCGACCCGTCTCAATGGCAGGTGCATAAAAAGAGCCCACTCACAAAGAAGAAGATGCGCCAGTTCGAAGCCTTCCGGGAAGATCTTCTAAAAGGGGCAAAGCCCAATCCCGATGACCTTTTTAAAGGACCGTTCCTTCGTTCCGAATTTGGAGATCAGGCTGAAAACCTACAGCGTCTTGAGATGAAACGGTTTGAACCTCTATTCAAGGAGGCCTTGGCTAGATTTGCCTCCGAACCGGAAAAAATGATGGCTCAAATGATGGACATTTTAAACCCCCAAACCGATCCAGGAGACGCAGCAACAAGGCTTCGGGGTTTGATGGACGCCATGCGCGATTTCAATCAGCATCAGAATTTGAATCAGGAGCCTATGTACCTTTCGCTGCCCCTGAAATACGATAACCAGAACTGCGAAATGGAGCTGGCCTACTTCCGCCTTCCCAGCGAGAAAAAGGACAAAAAACGGTTTATGGTGGTGCTCCATTTGGACTTTGAGAAATGGGGACATCTCAGAGTGGATGCGTTGAAGGAATCAGGCCAACTCGCCGCCACCTTCTGGGTGGAGGGCGTCAAGATGCATCGCAAGGTGCTCAAAGAGCTTCACAAGCTCGAAGACAAGCTGGAAGAAGCCGGCATGGGCGAGGCCTCCTTGAACGTGAGAATAGCGCCCCAGCGCGCAGCCTCGTCCGTAGCAGAACTTTGCGTTTCTCCTCATGACGGTCAAGTGGACATGACCCTTTAACCTGAATAAATGCCGGTTTATGAAGCAGCAACAAACTCCGCTACCCGCTTGACCACTTCAGGATCTCTAAGAATGCGATGATGGCCCAATCCCCGTGTCAGGTACATCTTGGAATTCGCCCAGGCTTCGGCCACCATCCGCCCCTGGTTTACCGGCACAATGGGATCATCCTCATCATGAATCACAAGGCCAGGAAATTGAAAAGCCGCCGCATTTCCGGCAGTATCAACCATTTCCCACAAAAGAGAGCCCATTTCCGGAAAGCGGTCTTCAATGCATTCCATCATTTCTGTCATGACCCGGTCAGGAATGGCCAGTTCATTCTGAAAGAAATGCAACATGGTTTTGAACCGGCTGGGTGGATTGATGAAAACCGCCCGGTTGGCTTGCAACCCCTTCCTGAATGCAAACGCAGCCGCTACGCCTCCGAATGAGTGAGAAACAACCGCATGTAGATCACCTTCCCTTAATTCAATTTGGGAAATAACCTTTTCAATTTCAACCAAATCTGTCTGTTTTCCATCAGAGTCGCCGTGGCCCGGCATGTCGAAAACCGCCACGCGCATTCCCTGTCCCAAAAGGGATTCAATGAAATGAGAAAATTGGGTTCCGCGCCCTTCCCATCCATGAACCATAAGCACAGTTGGACCTTTGCCCCACGCTCTTACCAACACCTCATTGCCATGGCCCATCACCTTGTATTGTTCATGCTGAATTTGCAAAATGGACTTTTCCCGGTCGGGTCTGGGAATGCGCCTTGGGGTGAACCAGAGACGATATGCAAGGCGCCCCATTTGTCTCGGCGCTATGGGACCCAAGCTGCGGAATAAAAATCGCAGGGTTCCCAGCACTGGCCCGGATTTGAGGCGCTTCCCCTGTTTAGCGACTTGATTTGTCTCTACTTGTAAAGCTTGACTGGTCATCTCAAAACCTCCCAACCACAGTCTGCCTTAAAGATAGGCTTTTTCTTTTTGCATAGCCAGACCAATTAACGCATACTATATATGCAGATTTGCATAGGGAGCGGCTATGTTTGACTGGAACGATATGCGGTACTTTCTAGCAGTTGTCAGAACCGGGTCGGCATCTGGCGCCGCCATGAGCTTGAAGGTGAATCAATCCACGGTTAGCCGGAGAATCGCCGCGCTTGAGCAGGATTTGGGAGATTCTTTGTTCAACAGGACGCCAAACGGCCATTTGCTTCGCACCGAAATGGCCTGGCTTCTCCCACTTGCTGAAGCGATGGAAGATGCAGCCAAAACCACCGTTAGAGAATTGGCCAATCGAAAAGCCGGCGTGGAGGGTGTTGTAAAAGTCGCGACAGTTGAAGAGATGGCCACAATGCTGATTGCACCAGAACTTCCTGTATTTTTCAAACAATGGCCAGGCATAAAAATTGAATTGTTGACCGGCACGAGAATCGTGGATTTGCTGAAGAAGGAAGCAGACGTGTCCTTGCGCCTCGCCAGACCAACCCAAGAGGGATTATATGCACGAAAAGTGGGTGGATTTGGCTATGCCGCATTCGCAGGTCAGTCCTATTATGAACAGATAACGGAACAACAACTCACTCAAATTGAAACGCTTGACTGGATGGTGCTGGACTCCAAAACACCTAACATGCCCGATGTGCTGTGGTTTGATAAACACCTCCCCAATGTAACGCCCATCCTGAGAT
>JBNKOV010000697.1:0-3509 GCA_050294955.1 Holophagae bacterium | reverse complement strand
CACGGTGAAGGTGCTGAGAAACCCGCTGACCGGCATTCTGCGTCTGTCTCGATCTCTTCAGGAAGATGGCGCGGGTAAATTGGATCCTGAGGCGCACAATACATTAAACCGAATCATTGCATCGGGCCAGGACCTTGAGCAAATTGTAGAAGACCTTGAGACTTACGCAGGCGTTGAGCCTGAAAAGCACCCTCTGGTTTTTGAGAATACCAACATGCACGAGGTGGTGAATGGGTCCTTGGCTCTTGTTTCGGTTCCGGCCGCCGCCAAGGGCGTGAAGCTGCGCAATGACCTCCAGGCCCGAGCCCCTCACGTGAGGGCGGACAAGCCCCGCCTCCAACACATATTAACCTTCCTCCTCGATCAGGTCCTTGAGAGAATGGAGATGGGTTCCATTGTGCTGGACGGCAATGTGAGCGGCGACTTATATACCCTGTCCATAACGGGCAAGGGGAACCTGATCCCGGAAATGGGCGTATCGGATGCCAGGACCAAGGTTGAGGACAACCAGCAGGTAAACCTTGCCGTAGTCAAACGTCTGGTGGACCAGCATGAAGGACGATTGAAAATCCAGACCCAAGAAGAGAACCAGGTTGTGGTCTCCTTATCACTGCCCCTGGCCAGGCAGGGTGAGCAGGTTGAAGCAAACAAGCGTCTGGACCCTGTGGAGCCCAACAGCGATTTTCTAAGAATCATACCCAATCCTGAAAATTTCAATCCAGCAGATTTTACAGTACTTATCGTTGATGACGATCTCATTAATCGCCGGGTTCTGGTCAATTACCTCATTACGGCCAATTACCGGGTGCGAGAGGCATCCGGCGGAGAAGAAGGGCTTGGCATCCTTAAAAACGAAGGACCCTTTGACCTGGTGCTCCTCGACATCATGATGCCAGGAATGACCGGGTATGACATGTGCCGGGAAATCAGAAAAGATTACCCCATCCATGAGCTGCCCGTTGTATTTCTAACGGCGAAAGACCAGAAAGCCGATCTGGCCGAGGGGTTCTCATCGGGCGCAAACGACTACATGGCGAAACCCTTCGACTGGCCAGAGCTTCTCTCTCGTGTTCGTATTCACCTTCAATTATTGGACATTCACCGAACCCTTGAAAAAAGAATCGCTGATAGAACGCGGGATCTTCATGCCCGTCACGGTGAAATGACCGACACCATGACGCGACTGGAAACAGAAAACAAGGGGTGGACCCTGCTGGAGAGCGCCATTCAAGCGGTGAATGATAAAACCGGCTTTTACGAGGTTGTCCATGAAATCCTGCAACAGGGTTTCAAACTGCTGCCTGGCGCGGCTAAAGCCGTGTGTCTGCAATGGGATAATTTTCAAAGGAAATTCACCTTCATGGACACCATAGGCTATGAACTGGAAAAACTGGAGCAGATCCGTTTCAACGGCGAAGCGCTTATCGAACGGCTCACCGCACGGGAAGAGCCTGTAAAGCCAGGGATTTATCTTGGAAAGAACTTTGAACATGAAGGCCAGTTGCGAACCGATATACCCATTCCCAAGGCCACCCTGGCCATGCAATTCACCCTAGAGCATGCCGGCGACGGTTACCTGGTTTGGGATAACCCGGTAAATGTTCAGGCCTTTGATCAGGCGGACGTGGATACACTGTCTTATTTTCGCATCCACGCCTACCAGGCTTTAAACAAGGCGTGGACCCGTCAGCAGTCAGATTTACAGCTCGCAGAGTATCATCAGAGCCGGCATTTCATGCAGCGGATTCAAAGCGCTGGGAGGAGCATTCCCAAGGCCCAGTTGCCTGATCATTTTACCATTTTCAAGTCGAAAGGCATGACATCCGGCGACCTGTTTTGGATCCGTGAAAAAAATGGAACCGTCTTTTTATCGGTAATCGACTCCAAGATTACCGGGTTCTGTGGGTCATTCATGGCGCAGACAACCTATCGCCTGTTGGATCGCGCCTATTTCCAATTCTGCCTTGAGAATCCCGGTAGGATTTTAGAAAATCTTCATACCGAATTCAGAAACGATTTAGGAGGCGGCGGGGAGGATGAAAATCTCGGCGAAGAGTTGAACGTCAGCCTGTGTAGAATTGAGAGAGACATGGGCCGCGTCGTTTTTGCATCTGCTGGGCTTCCACTGGTTAGAGTTCGTCCAGGCGAAGATTCCCATCAACTGGAAGTGCTCAACGGAACGCCTCACTGCATTGGCTGCTCCAGTCCAAAAAAGCCCCGGTTCGAAAACCGGGAGCTAGAGATTTCTTCAGGAGAAATGGTTTATCTCGCCTCAGATGGTTTTGTAAAACAAACCAACGCCGATAATCTTAAGTACGGTAAAAGGCGGTTCCATTCATTTCTGAAAAGCATAGCCGACCGCAATATTGCGACCCAAAAAGAGATGCTTTTGGAGGAACTGGCTAATTATTCCGGTGAAGAGGCCCAAAGCGAAGATATCATCGTCATAGGGCTTCGGCTTTAGGAGCCGGACAATGAACGAGTCAATTTCCAGGGCAGATCTCAAGGGTCTGTTCAGATGGTTTCAAACCCTCATAGCGCCCGGTCCCTTCCTGGCGCGAAACCTCCTTGTGTTTGGCATGGCGCTCTTGCCTGGTTTTCTTCGGGGTATGCAACAGGAGAAGAATCCCAACCTCAACCACTACTCCCTCAGACAGGGCTTGAGCCAGGTAACCATAAGCAGCATAGTGCAAGATCGCCAGGGCTTTATGTGGTTTGGGACTTGGGATGGCCTGAACCGGTTCGACGGCTATGATTTTGAGGTCTTTAAGAATCATTCCGAAGGGCCGGGCTCTCTATCCGATAATTTCATCAAGGCGTTGTTGGAAGGCAAGGACGGCGTCTTATGGGTTGGTCTCAAAAATGGCGGATTAGACGCATTGGATCCTAATCGCTCTTCCATCAGGCATTTCCCGTTAATCGAAGACGGCAACGCGCCCGAGGTCAAAGCGTTGGCGGAAGACCATGAGGGCACGCTCTGGATTGGAACCGCCAGTGGGTTATTTAAAATGCCCCTCGGCGGCGACGCACCCGAGTTTATTGAACATAAGGCGATCTCCGCCAAGCGGATCCTTTCATTGGCCGTCACCCAAAAAGGCGATCTTCTCATTGGGTGCCTCGAAGGCCTGTATGTTCATGTACCCAGCTCTGGAGAAATCCGTTTAATGACGCTCACCGACGGGCAATCCGGTCACAACCCCATTCTGGCCTTGGAGGTGAGCCGCACAGGCGCCATATATGCCGGCACAGCCAGGGGCTTATGCCGCGTGAACCAGGACGACGGCTCATTTGAGCTGCTTACGCCTGGTGGTGGGAAGACGGCGGTCGCCAGCATTATCGAAGATGGGCAAGGCGCGATCTGGGTGGTTATTGGAGGAAAAGTCTATACCCTGGAGCCGGGAGCGGAGGCGTTAAGTCTCGCCCCCATACGCCTGCCAGAAGACTACAGCTTCAAGCTGTATCAGGATCGGTCGGGTCTTTTCTGGTTCGGTTCAGTAAGCCAGGGCCTT
>JBNKOV010000696.1:0-3510 GCA_050294955.1 Holophagae bacterium | reverse complement strand
CCCAGTCCAGCGATAAGATAGGTGTGGTCATTACAAATCTTCCTGTGTCAACTCTCTTGCAAGGGGCAGGTTTCCCGCAGTGAGACCGGCGTCCACTGGAAGCACAACCCCTGTAATGGCTTTGGCTTGCGGGGAAGCCAGGAAATAGGCCGCTTCCGCAATGTCATCCACGTCTGGGAGATAACCCAGAGGGTACCATTTCAATAAATCGTCCATTAGCTCGGGATTTTTGGACACCCTCTCATCCCAAAGTTGGGTCTTAACGGTGCCGGGACAGACCACGTTGGCGCGAACGCCGTAAGCCCCAAGCTCCAAGGCAAGGGCCTTTGTATAGCTGATCAGACCGGCCTTGGCCGCGCTATAGGCGGGATGTCCCAGGGCCATAAGTCCATTAACCGAAGCAATATTGACAATGGCGCCTCGGCGGTTTTCCACCATGCCCATCCTCACAAACTCCACGCAGTTGAAGGCCCCATCCAAATTCAGGCCTATATCCTTGCGCCAGCTCGCATCGGTAGTTTCTTTCAGGGTTTTAGCCATGCCGCCGCCCGCATTGTTCACCAAAACGGAAATGGGCGGGCTGTTGATGGCGGCTTCACGCAATTTTTCCTTTAATGCCTCGCCCTGGGTGATATCGGCAACCACGCCTTGGGCGAAGCAGCCCTCTGTGCGAAGATCATCAACCACCTGCATCAGCGCATCTCGATTCATGTCCAGCGCCAGGATATGGGCGCTCGCCCTGGCGAATTTACGGCACAGAGCAGCGCCAATGCCGCCAGCAGCGCCGGTTATGAGGACGGTTTCCCCTTGAAAGCTCACGTCTTATCTCCTTTCTTGCATTAGAGCGTCCTGCATCCAGCGCAGGTTGTGGGGTCTTAAAAGGCCGTAGTTGTAAAACGATAAATCTTTAATTCCCAGGCTTTGAAGTCCCAAAACCGTTTCGGCCACCTCTGCCGAGCTGGAGAGATCGGGATGGCCCGGCCTGATAATGCATCTTACCTTTGTGACATCGCCCACGCTGCGGATAACGTCCCAGGCGTCCGCCAGTATGGAACTGGGATTGTTCTGGTAAACCGGCGCCTCCAGGCCATCTGAGACCTCGGCAAGGTCCTTTAAATGAGAACCTTCAAAAAAAGAAGCGGCATGGGGCTTCTGAATGGTTGGAATGACAACGACTTGCGTATCCACCTGCCCCTTGATGTCTCTCACCAGACTTGTGACCACGCCGCAACGCCATTTCAGGAATGCCCGCAGGTCGTCATCCTCGCTGCAATCCCGGGCAAGCCAGGCGGCAGCCATGTCCGGCGAGGGTTCGATAGGGCTCGTTAGAAAATCGGTCACCCGTTTTTTCAGGCGTTTTTGCAGACCCGCCATATCCAAGCCGCTGGCCGACGCGTCATGAACACAACTTTTGCAGAAACAGAGCCCCAGCATTGCTTCAAGCCAGGGGTTTGGTTTAACTTGAGCAAATTCATGATGATAACCGTGGACATATGGCAACCAGCCTGGGGATTCAAGACAGAGGCTCTGCAAGGCGTAGTTCTTTGAGAGTTGTGCGCAAACCTCAATAGCATAGTCTCTTACCTCGGGATGACTGGGACACAGAGAGTAGGGATAGGAATCCCCAAAAATATTGTGCGCTGTAAATTGCGGGTATCGTTGACCCAGATGGGTGTTGTGCAGGAGAACCGTCCAGGCGTTCACCGAAATATCGTCTCTCTTGCATAAGGCGCCCAGGAGATCTGTTTGAGCAAGTTCGCTCATTTCGGGCTGAATGACCCCATTCCAGGTCATGGGAAAGTACAGGCAGCCGTCTTTTGGAAAAATAATTCGCTTATTTTTAACGCTGATGAACTTTCCCGCGTGGTAACTGCAGGCCAGAGTGATGGTGTTCAGGCCGAGTTGGAGAACTCGGTCGGTTTCTGTGTCCAAATTCTTGGGATCCAGATCCCATGGATAGGTGTATAATCCACGAATACCCTTTGAATTGAGCTGGTTATGGCTTTGGTTTTCATTTTTCATAACGTCTACGCTGGTACTCGTTTTGGTAGATCACAGCATGGGCTGTGTAGGAAATTTACACCATTTGACGCTTGATTTCAATTCAAAGAGTGGGCTGTGTAGGAAAATTACAGAGGATTATGGGCTTGAAATGGCAGTTTTGGCGCCCCGAATTATTTCTGCAATTCAGAATAATCTAAAAACCCAAATTGGCGATTAACACATCTTAGAGCTTTTGCCGATAGGAAAATTCAGGGGAGCGTGAAAGGCGTGGACATTACTTTATTCTTGGAGGCTAGATGGCAAGGCCTGAGCTCGGGGGCATCCCAGAGCGCTGTAGATTCCTCATTTTATTAATTCTGTTCTTCCTTTTCCGAGTCGTGGCGGCCCAGGAACCCTCCTTCAATATTACCCGGTTTGGGTTTGAGCAGGGGTTGTCGGAAAGCCATGTCTACTCTATCATCCAAGATCGGAACGGGTTTCTGTGGATGGGAACGCGGGATGGACTCAACCGATTTGACGGTTACGAGTTTAAGGTCTATCGCAACGACCCATTAAGTTCCAACTCTATTTCCGACAGCTACATCTACTCATTATTCGAAGACAGCAAGGGCCTGTTGTGGATGGGATCGCGCGGTGGGTTAAACCGATTTAACCCAAGCACTGAGGAGTTCACCTCCTACCGCCATCAGGAGGAAGATCCCCAAAGTCTCAGCCACAACACCGTGAATGACATCGTGAATTCGGGTTTAGGCGACGGCAATTTATGGGTGGGGACCTCGGGAGGCCTGAACTACTTTAACACACGCGACGGCGTGTTCAGGCGATACCTGCACGACCCGGAGAACGAACAGAGTTTGCCCTCCGACGACATCATGACCCTGGCCCTTGACCGAGAACGTCGGCTCTGGGTTGGACTGGGCGGCGTTGGCCTGGCCATTACCAGCATCGATGATCCCGGGCAATTCCAGCAACTTACCGCTGAGAGTCACGGCCTTTCTGCGGATTTCATCACCTCCCTCTTCTGCGACGCCAAAGGACGGATGTGGGTTGGCTCGTCGGGAGGTCTGGACCGATGGGATCCCGAGGCGGGCCGTTTTGAAACCATCCTGTCCAACGAAACCCGAATGCTAGGCCGGGTTTGGGCCATTGGTGAAGACGCAAACGGCTATTTTTGGGTGGGTTCTGATGACGGCGGCCTATTCCGGCTAAGCCCAAATTTAGATGAACTCCTCAATTGGAGCAGTGATCGAGGTCCCCTCAGCAGCCTTGCCCACTCCAGCGTGATCTCCATACTCATCGACCGAAACAACACCTTGTGGACGGGCAGCGTAGGCGGCGGCGTAAGCCATTTAGCGCCCAACTCCTTTTCCTATAGCGACTATCTCATTTCTCAAGAGGTGGTTTCGGCAATGGAAGACCGAAATGGCACTCGCTGGATAGGCACGCTGAACGGCTTGATTCAAGAACGGAACGTGGACGGAACTCTTGAGATCTCCCAACCCTTTA
>JBNKOV010000695.1:0-3526 GCA_050294955.1 Holophagae bacterium | reverse complement strand
AGAAAAGGTATAAGCCATATGGCGCTCAATTTTTGCTGTTTGGGGTTACCAACAGCTTTAACACCATAGTAATAGAAAAAATCTAAGATCATGCCGAGCAGAATCAGCAGGACCACCCCTTGGAACAAAGCGGTTTTGCATTCCCAAATGGGGAGAATATTCACAACAGCGAACCACAAAAGCGGCCAACACCAAAACCCATGAAAAAACTTCTCTTTCTTTTTTCTGAGAAGTGTTGTGACGCGCCAGCCAGAATAGAAAAGGATGCATAGCCCACAAATTGCCAAAAGAATATTTTGAATCATTTTCCACCCCAGAAACATCCTTCAACCGCTCGAAGCCACATTATTCCACATCTAAACCTAAACGCCAATAACCATAGTGCTCATTCGTTTCATCCCACGATTTTTACCACAACCAGGGTCTGGTCATCGTCTTGGACTCCGCCGGAAGTGAAGTAATACAAATCCTCCATAATAGCATCCAGAATTTCACGCGCCGATTTATTGGCGTTATTTTTGAGGATGTCCATGACTCGGGCATCCCCATAGGCTTGTTTATCAGGGCTAAAGGATTCCGTCACGCCATCGGAAATAAAGAGGAAGACATCGCCTTCACAATACTCAATGTTTTGCTCCCTTAGAAGCCTAACAAAAGTCCCTTTGTCTTCTATACCCAACCCCAATCCGTCCGGTTGGTGAGAAACAACCTGACCTGACTTGCTAATGTATTGGAATAGAGGTACATGCCCAGCTCTTGAGAAGGAAACAAGCCTGGTCTCTCCGTGAAATTGGGCGCAAGTGGCGGTAACAAAGGCTTGTTTATCCATCTCTCTATAGAGAATTGGGTTGGCCTTTAGAAACAGTTCGCGGGGTCCAAAGCCATTGCCGTGAAGGGCGCTGAAGATGCCCTGCAATTTCGACATATACATTGCTGCTGACATGCCCTTTCCACTTACATCTCCCACAATGACAGTCAAATCGGAGGCCGTTTCTTGAAAATAGGCGTAGTAATCACCACCGACTTCCAGTGCTGGAATGGAGGCGCCTGCTATATCAAGATTCCCAACAACAGGTTCGGCTTGAGGCAATGACGATACCTGAATGGCTCGGGCAAGTTCAAGCTCTTGCTTAAGTCTTTCCTGTTCAGATAATTTCTCATAGAGATAGGCGTTTTCGATGGCAGTTGCAACCTGGCTTGCGCGAACTGCCAGAAACTGAAAATCCTCTGGCCGGTATGCTGTCTCGGAGAGCTTTTCTCCCATAAGCAGACAACCCAACATGCGGTCGCCGGAATACAATGGATAAATGTACTTAAAACCATCGGCCACCAGTTGATCCTTGATGTTGGGGTTGAGATAGTCCACACAAAGCTCGGATCGGAATTTCTGCAGGGTTCGGGCGATGAAATGCCCCTGCTCCCGACAAAAGGAATCCCATTGAGGCGAGTCCAGCCCCCAAGCTTCCAAAATGGAAATGGTGTGGTCGTCTCGAAAGACGATAAGGCCCACCCGCTTAAGCATCATCAAACGGGCGAGACGCGCCACAATTCCCTGAGCCAACTCCTGCATACTCTGCCGATTGGAAAGAAGTGCAGTCAACTCATGAGAAGCCAGGCGATCATCATAGAAGGTTCGATGAAATTTTCTTCGGAGGAAATTGAGTCCATGGCCCATGATCTTGAAAAGCGCCCACGCCACAAAAACAGAAAGCACCATTAGCATTAGCTTTTCGCTCTGTATTCTGAGAGCAGGATCCAATGTCAGTTCATGGATCTCTATCTGACGGGAAGACAGGCTGATGTTGAATTTCGGGAGATCGGTGGTAGAGAGGAATTGAAGCGTGAGCACAAATACAAATAAGGTAAAAAGCGTCCACAAGACTACCACAATGGGGTACTGCAGACTGCGAGCCATACTCAAGCCAAGTAACCGAAATCGGTTAATTGTATAGACATAACAGCCCAATAAAATCAGGGCAGGAACAGCCCGCAGCAACAAATCCCAGGTCTCAGGAAGCCGACCGCGCAGAAGGAACCAGCCCCCAGCAGTCAAAAGTGTGAACCAGGCCCCGAAGACAATAAAGCGCTCCAATGTTTCTTGTTCTCGTGATCTCCGCCCTCTATTCAAAATACGGATTCCCAAGTGAACCCCAAAAAAGGCTGAGAGACAGGGCGCCAGGCTCTCTGTTCCACCAAGTAGAGCCCAAACAACCGCAACCGTTAGAATAATGTACGAACCATGTCGGTAAAGGGGAAACCTCAGCAAAGCACGGCGTTCTCTTGGGAAATAGTAGCTGACATGAAGAAGAAAGGCCACGCCAACATACAGGAGCGCCACGCCAAGCCTTATCGGCAGACTATTTTCCGCATGCAACCCGCCATTTTCGAACAAAAGGAACGAAACACCCAAGGAGAAGATACCCAATCCCAGTAGTCTAGCCGCCTTCAAATTAGCGCGCGCCAGAGCCAGTCCCAAGCCAACAAAAATCCAAAGAAACCCGGTGAGTTGATAGAACACCAGTGAGAAGGGTATGGACAATCGAACGACGGGCACCTGCAGTTCCAGGTTCCTGCCATTCCTCAAAATATTGTAGGTTACAGTCTGACCGCGCAGGGTGCGGCTGACAATTCTTTCGGCCTCCTGTTGATTGTTAAAATTATGGCCATTAATCTGGTGTATAAGATCCCCGCTTTTCAATCCTGCTTTGTCCGATAGCCCTCCCTGAGGCACATCCCAGACAAATACAGAAGGGGCGATTTCCATAATGAATTTTTTTGGAAGAAAGCGGGCGAGTATTTCAAACTCCAGGAAGTAATCTGGCCTTGTGGGTCGCTGGACCTCAATACGAATCCGTTCCATCCCAGCACATTGAGCCAAAACCTGCTGAACGTCTTCCGCAGTTTTAACCTCAATGCCATTTATACTTTTGATCAGATCTCCGGCCCTAATCCAGCCCCGGTCCACTCGGGTCAGGGTCAAGTAGGTTCTTTTAACCTTAACCACTTTGAAGGCTTGAACATCCTTAAAAACATAAAGCCGACTGACGGCCTCCCGGAAGCCACTTTCATCAGCGCCTTTATTGAGAATGGAATAGGCCTGATTACCTGCAGACCAGATCAAAGGCAGGGCGACAATTAAAAAGAATATCCTAAAGGCTAATGGATTTCTGTCAAAAAAGGTTTTAGCATCTTTCACTGTTTTCGCCCTGCGGTTACAACCGCCCTTCACTGGTTGCTCTATCATAGCCTAAAATTGATAGCCAAACCGCAAAAGACCCTTGATTTGAATGATAAATCATTCTTTAAAAGGAATCCGAAAATGGTGGATTGACCACCTCAATCCACCAAGGCAAAGTTAAAGCAAGGATTATTCCAATATGCCTCAAAACCGTAGATTTAGAAGAGCCATGGCCTGGGAGGGGAAAAAGACAAAAAAAACCCTGGGGCCATCAACCCATCCGCGCCACTGTGTCATGGTCGTCCGTCTTTTTGGAACAGGTCCCGAAGTGCAGTCCGCTGAAGCCTG
>JBNKOV010000694.1:0-3526 GCA_050294955.1 Holophagae bacterium | reverse complement strand
CGTTCTCAAGAAGCCCTTCCCCAACAATTTCTTAAAGTTAAGGCATAATGGCGGCGTGGCTTCCGTGGACCGCTTCAGCGTCTTCGATTATTGGATGGAGAAAAAAGACGTGGGGACCTTGGAGGCCAGAGCCAAACGGTACATTCGAGGCGTCCGAGGCATCAAAGACGTAGAAATCGTGAAACGCACCAAAACGGGACGGGTGGAGGAGATCCGGTTCATCACCGATGCGGGCAACTTCACGGCCAAGGGCTTGAATATCCGGTGGTCTTTGGGCATTAAAGACAATATGTTCAACATGTTGCCCAGCTACAAAAACGGCAGATTGGTTCACGTCACCTTTGTAGGACGAGGTTGGGGCCATGGGGTTGGCATGAGCCAGGTTGGCGCCTACGGCCTGGCCAGGATGGGCTGGACCTTCGACAAGATCCTGACTTATTACTACACCGATGTGGAATTGAAACCCTACCTCAAGCCATGAGTCTTTAAAAACAGGAAGCCGGTTGGATCGACGAGATCCAAACCGGCTTCAAATATCACCAGGCAAAGGATTTGAGCCATTCAGCGCGCCTGATTGAACGCTGGAGAAAAGGTGGTCGTAAAAGACCTCTACTGGTTTACGGTGGCAGACCAGTTCTGCAACTCGGCGGAAGCATTAACCGTATTAAAGTTCAGGGGTTGAATCAATTCCGGATCCGCGTTCATGCGAAAACGATTGTCGTCGCCTGTCCAAACCACTCTGTAGAAGAATTGGTCTTCTGGTCTAAAAATAATGTAGTTGGACCCACAAGGGCCGCCTATGAAGCACCACATCAGGCAGATCCGGTCAAGATCAATAATATCACAGCGCCATCGGAGCCTGGGAATAATGGGCAGATTGGCGCCGGGCAAATTGGCGATCATCCCCGTATTGGGATCCAGGTTGGCCGCAAGGTCAGCAAAGCTGCCACGGTCCCTGTGGAATTGAGCGAAGGTGTCCATAGCCTGATTCGTGCCATCCAATGCAAGCGCCATCCTGCTTCTATCCTGGGCAATGCGATAGGCCGGAATAGCCGCCGCAGCCAAAATGGAAATAATTGCCACAACCACCATCAATTCAATAAGCGTAAAGCCTCTGACTTTCATAAGATCCTCCTTCATCATGTAAAAAGAGCCCCGTGCATGAGTTCTCTAGTTGCTCTTTAAGTATCAAGAGCAAAAGGGAGGAAAAAGGGTCGGTCATTTTTTAAAAAAAGTTCATTTAAATATCCAAACACCTACTTTATATAAACTTACAAATCACATCGCAAAGGGGTCACAGAAAATCCAATAATAGGGGCTGTTAAAATCACATTCTGAACCGCCAACCCCTCCGCTAGCAGCACAATAACGTTCTTTTGTTCTTATAGGGACGCCAAAAGCGTCGATAGCAATACATCGCGCAAAATCGGAACCGCTCACACAAGAAGTAGAGCCGCCAATAGGGGACGTCTCCGAGCAACTCGCAGTACAATTTTCAGCTTGTGCGGAACAGCTATTTGAATAGCAAAAACAAGTGAACAGAACACCAACCAACAAAACAAGGTATTTCACTTTAGACCTCACATTTTTGAATCTTCTGCAATTTTTGCTCGCCAGAGAGGATGGTCCCAACTATCCCCAAAAGAAGACATTAGCAAGTTGCCATCGTCCAAAACAACGAAATAGGGAAAGTTTAACTTACTCACGCCTGCTATGCCCGCGCTTTCAAATGGCTCACCCTTGCCATAAAAAGTAAAAAGACTCTTTGTCTTCCCTTTAGGGGAAACCATGATGATGCCTCCCCGGAGGGAAAGGTACATATTGCCGTCCTTCACTTTAAAATCGTAAAACAAGGGCGGCGCCCTGGTGAAACTTGCCTGATCAAACTCCAAAACCTCAGCGTGTCGTTCCGCTGTGAAGGAATCTTCTAAATTAAATGTTTCCACCATTTTGAAATTGGCGTCATATTTCTGGATCATTGGATGAAATTTGAAGACACAATACCAGAACCCCTGCTCATACTGCCAGTTGGTGTCATTCATGCCAGGAATTCGCCTGAGAAGTTCGATGTCTCTTTTATCAAACAAAAGCTCGCCTATGGGACGTTGTTTATCGAGAGTTATTGCGTTAGCCAATCTTTCTGTGGTTGGGTGAGCAGGAAACACAACAGTTCCATTTGCGGCGGCAAATGTATTGGCGTTCATGGAGACATAGCGAATGTTTTGGGACGGGAGGTGGAATTGATGCTTATATACGCCATCTCTAAACCATGTCATTTGAAGAGTTTTACTGGTGGAGACAACATAAAGATCCTTTTCCCATGCCGTCATCGCCAATACTCCACGACCAAGCTCACCCGGCCCTCCGCCACGCTGCCCAATAACTCCTTGAATAACGCCGCTCTGGTCAATAACTGTGATGTAGGGATCAGCCTCATTACCTATATAGATGAGGTCATTGTTTAGAACCAGGTTCTTTACGCCAGTAGGGTAATGATCCGGAAATTGGGGGTTCGCCACAAAGTCCAAAGGCTTTACTTCTATGGAGAGTTTGTCCTGACCATGGCAAAAAGTTGCTAAAATAAAAAGAAGCCCAGCAATATGTTTTTTTAGCTTCATTACTACATCGCCCAGGGGTCGCAATATGCCCAATAGAAAGGTTGTGTGTAATCGCAGGGTCCAGAACCAGTTCCAGCACCAGGATTTGTATAGCAGTATACTTCTCTGGTGCTATGAGGGTTTCCATATGAATCCCAAGCCAGGCATCGTGCAAAATTTGCTGCGCCTGTGCATTGCGTCGAGCCTCCGCTTGGAGAAGTTATGGTGCAGGAGCCCTCACAATTATCCGGACTGGCTGAACAAGTAGAGCCCGAAGAAAAGCCAAGAGGTGAACTTACCAAGAGGAAAATAAAAACAAAATATTTAACCATAACGCCAGCCCAACTTGTAATGTAAAACTCAGCAACCACTTTAGAAAAGAGGTCAGAAGGGCCGTATCTTAACAATGAAGACTCTTGCAAGTCAAGCGCTATTTAAGCCGTTGGAATGACGGCGCCTTACTGCCTGAGAGTTCCGTTGGAATGAGGGAAAAAAATGTGCCGCCAATCAGGCTGCCCCAACATAAACACTTCAAAGCAGAATACTTGTTTAAAACACCGTTTGATTTCATAAAATGGGGCTGAGGGAAGGAAGCACATCCCTCAACCCGATTGGCTTCCGCAAGTTATGAAGTTTAGCCTACCATGGGCTGTTGTTTGGGCGTGGTGCTGACGTCTGTGTATCCGCCTCTCACATCCCGAAACACTTCAACCGCCCACTTCAGGGCGCCTGGCGTGGTAATGAGGGGAATTCCCAAATTGGCCGCCAGCTCTGCGATGGCTGGAGAGCCGTCCTGGAAATGGCTGCTGGGAATGGAGCCAGAAAGGGTCATGTCAACGACAAGGCCTATCATTTTATCATGCATAAGTTGGCTTGCCGTTTCCGTCCAGTCCGCCTCATTGAGGGTGACCGCATCCAACCCAGCCGCC
>JBNKOV010000693.1:0-3544 GCA_050294955.1 Holophagae bacterium | reverse complement strand
TGTCGCCAGTTTCCTGGTAGGCGCCGAAAAGAGCCTGATCCAAACAGCCGCAAACCGCAATCTGCCCATAATCGGGCCTTATAGTTTAAACTCGCCCAAAACCCTGCCGCCCAACCGATACGCATTCCATCTCTACCCGGAAATCCGTGAGCTGGGCGTTGAATTAACCCGTCACGCCGCGGCGTCGGGAAGAAAAACAGCGGCCATTCTATACAGCCAGGAGTTCCGGGACGCTGCAAAATCCCAGGTAGACGCATGCGCGGCCAATGGCTGGACGACCACGCCTGAGATGGTTGCCTTGCATTCCGGCCAAACCCCGGAAACCACCGCCCAACGGCTTTTCGGCTCTGGCGTTGAACAACTGTTCTACATGGGTTCGCCGTCCACCCAGGAAACAACCCGTTTTTACGCCAAGGCGGCAGAGCTGGGTTGGAAGCCCCAAGTTTACATTCCAGCGCCTCTTGCCAGCCAGGCCCTATTCTCCAATTCCCCAAACATGGACCGATTCATCCTGGCCATGGCCACGCCTCCGGATGATGGGACGCGTCCGCTTCCTAGAGGTTACGGGGCCATGCGAGATGCCTTCGGTCTGCCCGAACGACCCAATCCAACCCAGGCCCATGCTCTGGCCGCCATGGAGATCTTCCACGGGGCGCTGCTGGGAACAGGCCGGGACACAAGCCGGGAAAAGCTTGTGACCCAATTGGAAACCCTCTACCACTACCAAACCGGATACACGCCGCCTATCACCTACTCGCCCAACCGGCGCGTGGGTTCCCTGGAGGCCTATCTGGTTCAGTATAAACCCCAGCTACAGCAGTTTACGGAACCGGGACTATGAAAACCCGAGAAAACAGGAGGCCCGAGTCAGTCATTATTTACATCTTTTCCTTTTAGATTTATGAACGATCTGCCGTCTAGTTAAAATATAGACGAGAAACAGTTCTCTTTTTGGATCTATTCATTGAAGCGCCGTTTCAGCCAAACTGGCGTATAAGACTTTCCAGCCATCGGATGATTCTGAAATAGTGGAGGTTAAAAACCTAATGGACGCTGGATTCCATGTGGCGTGGGATGGAGATGCTGCGCACGACCCGAGGTCCCGCTTTTGGAAATTGTGGGAACTGCATCAGGAGACGCTTTACAAGATTTGCCTTAAACAACTCAAAGGAGACGAGGAAGCTGCTGCGGACGCCTTGAGCGCCGTCATGGTGAAGTCTCTGGAGACAATCTCGATTAACGCTCCTAAAATCACAAATTTACAATCCTGGCTGTGTCGAATGGCCTATAATTTCTGCAACGATATTCACCGTAAAAACACCATTCAGTCCAAAGGCGGTCTGCACCGAAGGGTGATGGGCAGTTTTGACAACGGGCCGGAACCGGACCCGGAGGAGTTGTTGTCTCGCAGGGAAAACGACCGGATGGTGCGTAAATTGATCAAGGATTTGCCCACCCATCTGCGTGAGGCGTTTATGCTGCGGTACCATGAAGATTTGTCATATCGGGCCATTGGCAGCAGATTGCGTCTTTCCGAAGTGGCCATACGGAAGCGGGTACAAAGGGCTCGGGCTCATATGAAGGCGAAAATAGAGCATTTGGAGACTTAAAGGGAGCGGATTATGACCAAGAAAGTAATTTTCAATCACGACGCAGCCATTGATGAATACATGGCCATGGCCTTGTTAACGGTGATGGACGGTGTAGATTTCAGAGGCGCAATTATCACCAACGCGGACTGCATCGATGCGCCAGCCATGCAGGCGGCTTGGAGGATCCTCACCTTTATCGACAAAAAGGATTTGGATTTATCACTAAGTCATGCAAGGGGTTATAATCCCTTTCCCTGGTCGTATCGAGGTGATTGCATCAAACAAAACGGCATTGCAGCCCTGCGGGACATTCCACCCAACAAACAGTGGCCGCCCTTTCCAGATGGCGAGGCGAGAATGACCGCCATGTTGGAAGAGGCTTGTGAAGGCGAAATCACCATGTTGGTGAACTGCCCGCTCACCACCTTGCAGAACGTCTTGCAGGCCAGGCCCGATTTGGAAAGCAAAACTAACCAGTTGATTTGGATGGGCGGCGCCGTCAACGTACCGGGCAACCTGGACCCAGCCACCATTCCCCCATCCATCGCCAATCCCTACGCTGAATGGAACGCATTCTGGGATCCCTATGCGGTGGATTGGATATTCAAAAATACCAGCCTGCCTATTGTCATGTTCCCATTGGACGTCACCAATCAGGCCGCCATCACCGCTTCATTTATGACAACCCTTTTGAAGCAAAGTCGGGAATTCCGCTGGTCCGAGTTGGCCTATCAGAGTTACGGACTGGTTGACACCGAGGCTTTTTACGACATGTGGGACGTGCTCACGACCTGTTACATCCCTCATCCCGAGTTCTTCGACCCTCCAGAAACCCACTATTTGGAAATTACCCTGGAAGGCCCCAACCAGGGCGCCATTACGCCAATCCCTCACCTCACACCGGACTCTCCGGGCAGAGAGGTTCAGGTGGTGTTTAATATCGCGGATAGCGCCGGGTTCTATAGTTATGTGGAGGAAATGTTCAGGCGGAATTAGGCAGCGCCAGATTTTTGAGATCAACCCATGAAATGAGCAGGTCCTTTTTGCACGGGGTTTCCTCCGGTTAACGCCGAGCAATTTGGGTTTGCCCACTTTCATGGGGATGGGTTTAGGCCGAAAAGTCCGGTGGTTTTCTCCAGAAACCACCGAACTGAATTCACTCGCCCACCAGTGAGGGCTGGGCAAGACGGCTGGTTAAAGTGCAAACTGTTTCTCAAATTCTCTCAGGGAATGTCTTGCCATGGCGAGATTGGATTTCTCGCGGTCAAGAACCACATATAAGAACAAAGTGGGGGACTTTGTGAGTGGGCGGATGATGTGATACTGGGTCTTCAGTGAGATAAGCATATCTTCGATGGGATCATTGAGACCCAGAGTTTTCATTGTTTTCCTTTTTGCGCGTATAACTTGAGTATTTCCTGCGGCTGCAATATCCAGATCGAGAGCGCCCGTGCTCTGCTTACCCAGAACCATACCGCTCTCAGAATCCACAAGACAAGCCCCAATGAAACCGTCAATATTTTCCAAAACTTTAAGATCAACCTTTGCCATTTTTCAACTCTCCTCAAAATGGTTTGGCGTCAGAACACCATCGTGCATTATATTTTGGCCCGCCATGGGATGTCAATAATATATCTATTTTATCTACCTCGAATTAAGGATGTTAAACTAGGGAAAGAATTAACCAAACAAACCTTGACCCACCATCTCTCATTGCGAGATCAGTTTTCTAAACACCACCAAATTTCAGATCAGCAAGCACAATAAAAAAGCCGCTGTTTTAAGAACAGAAAAACTTGGGGAGCATTATTATTTCTATTCCATATCCTATTTTAAATTTTGGAACTGTCGCAATTTCCGTCTCACCAGAGAAAAATCGGATAGGTGTATCGCTGTCCGGTGTATCGTGGGGCGCCGTCCCTCGGGGCAAGATAGGTTAAGCTTATTTCTTT
>JBNKOV010000692.1:0-3555 GCA_050294955.1 Holophagae bacterium | reverse complement strand
GTGCGCCTGGCCCGGCTTCGTATTTCACAAGTGGAGCAGGATCAGCGGGCTACGAAACTTTCTCTGGAACTTGCGTTTCAAGAGGCCTATACGTCGTTGAAGACGGCTTATGAAGAGGCCGCCCTGCTTTCCGGCGACCTGCTGCCAGCGGCGCAATGGGCTTTCCATGCGGCTCGGGAAGGGTATCGACTGGGCAAATTCAGCTATCTCGATGTGGCTGACGCCCAGCGGTCCCTGTTTCAAATGCAACGACAGCATATTCAGGCGCTTGCCGACTATCACAAGGCGGCGATCAACATGGAGCAATTGGCGGCGCGAGCGCCCGGTCAGTGGAAAGGGGGTCTGCAATGAGTGGATTGATGGTTTTACCCAAGTTCAAGTTTTCGAGTATTTTGGCGCTGTTCTTTTTGGCCATCCCGGGATTTTCGGGAGAAGGCCACGAGCATCATGAGGAAGACGGTCTCATCAGGCTTGAGGAGACGTCTTTAAAGTCGCTTAACCTCACGGCTGTGGCGCTTCAAAAGGGCTCCCTGGACGATCTCATCGTGCTGCCCGCTTCGGTGAAATTCGATCCCAACCGCGTGGCTCACCTCACGCCTCGGGTAACAGGCGTGGCGCGGGAAATCTATTATCAACTGGGAGATACGGTTCAGAAAGGAGACCGGCTTGCTGTATTGGACAGTCGTGAATTTGGCGCGGCCAAATCGGCCTGGCTGGCGGCACGAGCCCGGGAGAATCTGCGCCTGAAGACCTTTCACCGAGAGAAGGATCTCTGGGAAAAACAGATTACGTCGGAGCAGGACTATCTCCAAGCACAGCAGCTCTTTGAGGAGAGCCGCATCGAAACGCGCATTGCCCGTCAAACCCTTCTGGCTCTGGGCGTCACGCCCGAAATTCTGGCGTCTCTGGCCGAGAATAGCGACCAACCTCTCACCCGTTATATGATTACCGCGCCCTTCAGCGGCACGGTGGCCGAACAGCATATCAGCCCAGGGGAAGTGCTGAAGGAAGACGACCGGGCCTTTGTTCTGGTGGACAAAAGCCAGGTTTGGGTCATGGCCCGGGTATTTGAACGGGACATTCGCAAACTGGAGCCGGGCCGCGATGTGAGCGTCAGCCTGGAAGCCTTTCCCGGCGAGGTCTTCCAAGGCAGACTGGACTATATCGGCAGCAGCTTGGATGAAGAGACCCGAACCGTGGAGGCGCGAGTGATCCTCCACAATCCGCAGGGCAAATTTATTGCGGGAATGTTCGGCCAGGTTACGGTTCAGAAAGCGGACAACCCCAATCACGCCAATTGGCTGGTCCCCTCATCCGGCGTTCAACGCATGAAGGGCGGCGATGTGGTGTTCCAGTGGATTGGGGAAGGGGTCTTCAAGCCCGTCCCCGTTCGGGTCATCAATCGGACGGGCGATTTTGTGGAAATCAGCGGCCCGCTGCAGGCCGATGATCGCATCACGTCTGGAGACATCTTTATCTTGAAATCGGAGGCGGAAAAGGCGTCCATGGGCGAAGGCCACTCACACTAAGCAAAGGAGTTGATCCATGAAAAAGATTATAGATTTTTCCCTGGACAACCAGCTCCTCGTGCTGGTTTTCTGGGGGCTTGTGGCCGTTGCAGGCGTGTATTCCATGCTGAAACTGCCAATCGACGCGGTGCCGGATGTCACCAATACGCAGGTCCAAATTCTCACCAACTCGCCGGGCCTCCCGCCTGAGGATATCGAACGCCTCATCACCATGCCGGTGGAAATGGCTATGAACGGGGTTCCCGATGTGGAGGAACTGAGGTCGGTCTCCAAATTCGGTCTGTCTGTGGTGACCGTGGTTTTTGAGGAAGGCACAGACATTTACCGGGCTCGCCAGCTTGTTGGAGAGCGGCTGGGTGAAGCACGGGAGCAGATTCCAGAGGCCTACGGCATGCCGGAAATGGGTCCTATTTCCACTGGTTTGGGCGAAATCTACCAGTTTGAGGTCCACGGGGAAAACTACAGCCCCATGCAGCTCCGGACGATTCTGGACTGGGATATCAATTACCAGCTTCGCGGCGTGCCCGGGGTTGTGGAGGTCAATGCCTTTGGCGGCGAGCTGAAGACCTGGCAGGTGACGGTGGACCCGGAGCGCATGACCGCCTATAACCTCTCTATTGGCGATGTTTTCGAGGCCCTGGAGAAGAATAACCGCAATGTGGGCGGCGGCTACATCGCCCATCAGGGTGAGCAATACCTTATTCGCGGGGAGGCGCTTCTGGAGAATCCCTCTCATATTGAGGCGGTTGTGGTGAAGAACGACCCGGTCGCCGGGGCGCCGGTCTGCATTCGGGACATCGGTCGGGTGGAACAGGCGCCCATGATCCGTCAGGGCGCGGTGACCCGAGATGGCGAACGGGAAGCCGTGGTTGGCGTGGTCATGATGCTTATGGGTGAGAACGCTCGGGTTGTCTCCCAGAATGTGGACGCAAAAATCAATGAGATCCGCAAGTCGTTGCCGGACGGGGTCTCTATCGACACCTTCTACAACCGCACGGACCTGGTGAATTCCACCATCAAGACTGTGGCCAAAAACCTGGCGGAGGGCGGCATCCTGGTGATTCTGGTGCTGTTGCTGTTGTTGGGCGATCTGCGCAGCGGTCTGATCGTGGCCGCCGCCATTCCCCTTTCCATGCTGGGCGCGGTCACGGCCATGCGGTTCTTCGGCATTAGCGGCAACCTCATGAGCATGGGCGCTTTGGACTTCGGGCTGATTGTGGATGGTTCGGTGGTGCTGATTGAAAATGTGGTGCGCCACTTGCGCCATGATCAAAGCGGCCAGGCGCATCTGGAACGGGTTCGCGCATCCTGCCGTCAGGTGGCCCGGCCTGTGGCCTTTGCGGTGAGCATTATCATTCTGGTCTACGTGCCGATTCTGGGTTTGACCGGTGTTGAGGGCAAGATGTTTAAACCAATGGCTTTAACCGTCCTCTTTGCCCTTGCTGGATCCCTGGTTTGCGCCTTGACGCTCATGCCTGTTCTGGCCGCGTTGTTCCTCAAAAATGTGAAGGAAAAGGACCCCTTCCTGTTCCGCCTTGCGGACAGGATCTATCAGCCGGTTCTCAATAAGTTGATGAAAAAACCCAAGACCATCTTCTTGACGGCGACGGGCTTTTTCCTGGCCAGCATTGGGGTCTTCCCCTTCCTGGGCGCGGAGTTCATGCCCAAGCTGGACGAGGGCTCTATCGCCATGCAAATATGGCGGTTGCCCAGCATCTCCCTGGAAACCTCCAACGAGATATCTCTGAAGGCGGAACGGGTTCTGAAGGACCAATTCCCAGAAATCAAGACGGTTATCTCGCGCACGGGAAGAGCGGAAATTGCGACCGATCCCATGGGCGTTGAGATTAGCGACACCTACATTATGCTCAATCCTAAAAAGACCTGGAGATTTGCGACCAAGGAGGCTCTTGTTCAAGCCATTGACGAGACGCTGGCCGAAAATGTGCCCGGCGCGCAATTCAGCTATTCTCAGCCTATTGAACTGCGGGTCTCGGAACTTATCTCGGGGACTCGCTCCGATGTG
>JBNKOV010000691.1:0-3560 GCA_050294955.1 Holophagae bacterium | reverse complement strand
AGAGCGCGGGTTATACCCGCAAGGACGTGGACGCAGCCGCCGTAGGCGTTTTCGTGGGCGTATCTTGGGGCCATTGGATGCTTTACGGCGCAGACGGCTCCATGAAGGAAGACGCCTTGCTGCCATCCGTCTCTTATGCGTCGGTAGCCAACCGCGTGTCTTACATGTACAACTGGACTGGACCATCTTTAGCGGTGGACACCATGTGTTCTTCGTCCATGACCGCTCTGCACCTGGCCTGCGAGAGTATTCGCCACGGCGAGTCTGAAATGGCCCTTGCGGGCGGCGTGAACCTATCGCTGCATCCCCTTAAATACGTTGTGCTTTCTCAAAGTCGCTTCCTTGCCAGCGATGGCCGGTGCCGCGCCTTTGGAGACGGCGGAGACGGGTATGTGCCAGGGGAAGGCGTGGGCGCTCTGTTCCTCAAACCCCTCAGTAAAGCCGAAAGCGATGGGGACCATGTCTTTGCGGTTATCAAGGGCACCAACATCAATCACGGCGGCAAAACCAACGGCTTCTCCGTACCCAATCCCAAAGCGCAGGGCGCTTTAATTGAAGAGAACCTGGTCCGTTCCGGCGTCGATCCCAAGACCATCACCTATCTGGAAACCCATGGAACCGGCACATCTCTTGGCGATCCCATTGAGATGACTGGCATCAATCGGGCCTTTAAAAAGCATAAACTGCCCAAGCAATCCGTATCCCTGGGGTCGGTGAAAGCATCCATTGGCCACCTGGAAGCAGCGGCAGGCATTGCAGGCGTCACCAAGGTCATCCTGCAACTGGCCCACCGAAAGCTGGTTCCCTCTCTGCATTCCAGCCCGTTAAACAGCAAGATCAATTTCGAGGATTCGCCTTTCTTCGTTCAGCAGAAAACCGTAGAGTGGAAGGCCCATGAAGACCGCCCCCTGCTCTCGGCGGTCAGCTCATTTGGAGCGGGCGGCACCAACGCCCATGTGATTCTTGAAGAATACAAACCCCTCGATCCCGCGCCGGTATTCCCAGACGGGCCTGCCGTATTCAAATTGTCGGCCCAAAACGAAGAGCGTCTACGGGAATATGCCCAGAGCATGGTGAACTTCCTTGAGGGCGATCAGGTTCTGGGCGGCGACGCCCAATTCGCTGAAATCATTTACACGCTTCAAGTTGGCCGTGAAGATCTGGAAGAGCGATTGGCCTTTGTCGTTGCTTCCCGCGACGAGTTGGCGACCCGATTGCGGGCCTGGTTGTCAGGTGACAACAGCGGCGTTTACACCTGCCGCGCAGCCAAGACCAAAGCCCTGGATCAGGCTGGCGCCGAGTTCCTGGAAGATCGATTGGCCGAAGGAGAGCTGGGCGTCATAGCCGAAGCTTGGGCCAATGGCTTAGATGTAGACTGGTCCATTTTCTATCCCAAGAAGAAACCCAAACGGACGCCGCTTCCCACCTATCCTTTTGCGAAAGAGCGTTATTGGATTGCTCAAAAAGAACAGGTCCCCGTTAGGGCTGCGGCTGCGCCAATTGTAAGACAACAGCCCGCCGAGCCGGAAGGCATGGCCTATTTCAGACCCATTTGGGAGCCCATTGCGCCTTCTACCGGATCGCTTTCAGACGGACCCATCCTGGTCCTTGATCTGGACGACTCGCGACGGAGCCAATTCTCCGGTCTGGGCAGCGCCGTGATTCTGGTGACGCCAGGCGATGGCTTTAAGACCGTCGATGAGAAAACCTACACGGTGAACCCCGGCTCCCTCGACGATTTCCGTAAATTAGCGGAACAACTCAAGGACAAAGACCTCTATCCCGTTCGGGTCCTGCATCTGTGGTCCACGGGTGCTGAAGTTGATCTTGAAACCGGTTTGAGAAACGGCGTTTACGCCATGTTCCATCTCACCCGCGCCTTGATGGAAGCCAAGCCAGGCGCCATGAGCCTGGTTTATGTCCATCCCCAGGGCGTTCCCCATTTCGAAGGGGTGAGCGGTTTTGCTCGAACGGTTGGCATGGAAAATCCTCGCTATCGTTGCCAGACCTTGCGCCTGGATAGCTGGGATGATCTGGCTTCCAAGGCGGCGGCAGCCTTTGCAACCGAAGGCGCGCCCGAGCTGCGTCATATCAACGGAAGCTGGGAAGCGAGACGGGTTCGCTCCTTCCAACCTGAAACGGGCGAGCTACCCATCAAGAAGGGCGGCGTTTACGTGATCACCGGTGGTCTGGGTGGTTTGGGTCTTGTATTTGCCCGATACCTGGCTTCTCGTTTTGAGGCCAAGCTGGTGCTGACCGGTCGCTCCAAGTTGAGTGACGACAAGCAGGCCGCTTTGGATGAAGTTGTAGCCCACGGCGGCGAGGTTTGTTATCTTCCCGCCGATGTGGCGAATCGGGAAGACGCTCACAGTCTGACCGCCTTTGCCATCGAGAAGTTTGGCGCCTTGAACGGCGTGATCCATTCCGCTGGGGTTCTTAGAGACGCCTTTATCGTTAAGAAGGACGCCGAGGAAATTGAACAGGTGCTTGCGCCCAAGATTCAGGGATCTCTGAACCTGGACGAAGCGACCGCCGAGACAGCTCTGGACTTTTTCGTGGTGTTCGCTTCCGCCGCATCCTTTGGCAACACGGGTCAAAGCGATTATGCTTTCGCCAACGCCTGGCTGGACGCTTTTGCTCAGCAGCGAGAGGCGCTGAGGGCCGAGGGCAAGCGCGCTGGGGTTACCCGCTCCATCGATTGGGCGCTGTGGCGAGAGGGCGGCATGATGGCGCCCGACCATGTGGTGGCGTTCCTCAAGAATCAGTTCGGCGTGCATTTGTTGGACACGGAAAACGGCATTGGCATTCTGGAAGCGGCTCTGCGGGATCCGGGACCTCAAGTGATGGGATTCCAGGGCATTCCGTCTCGCATGATCGAAACCATATCCGAGTTTGCTCCAGAGAAGAAGGCCTCCACAGGAACAGGACCCGATCCCGCCGTTCTGCGGCCCGGAGCGCAAAAACTGTTGCTGGAGATGATTGCGGAGGAAACACGCATTCCAAAAGAACGGCTTGATGTAGACAAGCCGCTGGAAGACTACGGCGTTGATTCCGTGGTGATTATGGCCTTGAACTCCAAATTGGAGCAGGCTTTTGGCGAACAATCCAAAACCCTGTTCTTTGAGTATCGGACCATCGCCGAGCTGGCGGACTATTTTGCCGAAGCGCACGGTTCCAAAATTGCCGAGATGTTGGGTCTGACCCAGCAACCCGCGACCGGCGCCTCGCTGAAGCCTGCGGCTGAAGCCATGCTGTTGGAGATCATTTCTCAAGAGACCCGCATCCCCCGTGAACGGTTGGATGTGGACAAACCTCTGGAGGACTACGGCGTAGATTCTGTGGTGATCATGGCCCTCAACGCCATCCTTGAGCAACGGTTCTCGGAACCCTCCAAAACCCTGTTCTTTGAACATCGCACTATTGCCGAGTTGGCAGAGTACTTCGCGCAAGCTCATGGCGACAAATTGGCGCCGGCGACGGGCGTTGTGGAACAAAGCGTTGCTGCCCCAACCCAGACAGCGACGGCGGTTGAAGCCGTGAGATCCGCCCATGTGGCGGGC
>JBNKOV010000690.1:0-3560 GCA_050294955.1 Holophagae bacterium | reverse complement strand
ACAAGATCCAAGATCTCAATGCCCTCAGAAGGGTTGGTTCCTGAGCAAAGCTCATCGAGAAGACTCATGCAACGAGGGTTGCTTTTTTCAAACAATGTACGGATGCGAATGAGCTCCATGCCCAGCCTTCCTTCTTTCTGATCCACCTTACCCTCCTCAATTAAGGAGACGAACATGCCATTCATCACATGCATTTTTGCCGAGGAAACCGGTGCGTATAATCCAGATTGTCCTAAGATTTGCGCAATTCCCAACG
This sequence comes from Holophagae bacterium, assembly GCA_050294955.1. GTDB lineage: Bacteria > Acidobacteriota > Holophagae > Acanthopleuribacterales > Acanthopleuribacteraceae > JBNKOV01. Next base: position 3,304 of record JBNKOV010000690.1, on the reverse strand, counting down.
CTTGCAGCAGCCGTGTCTTTCCTCCTGAATTTGGCCCGGTTATCAAAGTGGTTGTTCCATAACCCGAAGCCACCGCCGTTGGAACGGGGCTCGTTTCTTGTTGGAAAAGCAAGGGGTTGAAGAGATTGCCCATTTGGACACGGGTGTTGTCCTCATAAAATTCAGGAAGACAAACGGCCAGACCTGCGGCCATCGCTTTTTCCCGAAAAGCCAGGCCCGCCAGGTAAAACTCCAAATGACCCGAGATCTGTAAAAACAGCGCCAGCCAGTCTTCGAGGTCTTTGTAGACATGCTCAATCAAGGTGGACACTAGCTGGACATTAGAAAACTTGAAACCCCTCAGCCACAGCATGATTTTGTCGTAGAAACGTCTGGCAGGAGGGCTGTAATGAAGATTGCCCGTATTCTCCTTTACATGCAGGATCTTGAAATCGCGCAGGTCCCCGCTCGCCCCAACCCTGAGGTTCAGTTTTAAGCCCAGCATATTGTCGTCATAATCCACCAAACCCAAGAGTTGTTGGTACTTTTCCGAGCTTCTCAGCTCAAGCCCTGCCCGTCGCAACCTGGAAAGGCCTTCGCTTGTCCCGGAAAAGCTATCTGACATTAAATCAATGACTTGTTTAATTTGGCGCAGGACTGTCATCCGCCAGCTCGTCACGTCAGAGTAGGAGGTGTAGGAACCCTGAAGGGAGCCGTTGAGATAGTGAATCATCCATTGCAGCGACGCGTAAACCCGCTTCACATCTTCCAGGGTTTCCGGGTTCTCCATATCTCTCATAATACTCTGTCTAAAGCGGATGGTCTCCAAATCTGTGGGCGGATGGGAGAGAAGGAACAGCAAGGCGTCTCTGTTCACGTCACAAGGGACGCCTTTGATTTTAAATAGAAAACAGGTCTCGATTAATTCTCTTAAAAAGAGATCATTGGAGAAGAGCTCAGGATCCCAGGCGTCTCCCAGGTCTGTTAACTTCAACGCATTTTCCAAGGCTCGCTGGGGCTTGCCTAAAAAGAAGGCGTCATTTAAGGCCGTTTGCAAGGTCTCGCTTTCCATCAACATTCGGGTCTGTTTATACAACAAATCGGGTATCTCTCGGATCATCTTCAACCTCCAAATCCTGGCGATTCCGGCGCGCCTACTCCCAGGCTTCGCTTCGTTCCCAAAGGCTGAATACAACATGACAAAAATGCGGCGCAAAAGCTCGTACAGATGGAGTGCAGAAAATGTTAGGGCAATTTAACGTACATGATTTATTCGTGTTGAATCTCGCATGTTCAGTTGTTCAAAGAAGGAGCCAGGGGCTCATTTTAGCCAGCTCAAAACTTCCAAAAACCGAAAAACAGGTTGCACTGGCGCCTGCTCTTTCCGGACTTAGGCCCCTGAATGATTGCATTGAGAAAAATGTTACGAAATAAAACACCTTTTCATTGCCGCAAGACCTGCTTCGGGTTACATTAGGAGACTGTGAACCGATATCGGGAGCGAATGTTGGATAGAGATTTCAAAATGGGCGACTGGCATGTAGAGCCTGGCAAATGCCGAATCCGCAGAGGCGGTGAGGCGCGTCAGATGGAGCCCAAGGTCATGGACGTACTATTAGCTCTGCGAGATGCTAATGGACAAGCTCTGTCCGCTGAGGCTCTTATTGAAAAAGTCTGGCCCGACACTCACGTGTCCGACACCCTCATTCGACGAGCCATATCCGAATTGAGAAAGGTGCTGGACGACGACGCCAAAAACCCTCTTTATGTAGAAACCGTGCCCAAGCTGGGTTATCGTCTTAAAGCCCAGGTCTTCGTTCTGCCAAAGTCAGGAGAGAAGGAACACGAGGAAGTCATCCGGGCTCTAACAGGCGTTAGGTCTGTCTCCGAACCCAAGCAAAAGAAGAGTGTTTGGTTTTATACAACCCTCTTGCTTTTAGCGGCATGGGGTGTTCATTTTTTTATGGGATCCATTGACGATTTTGGCAAGGATCTCTTCAAGGCCAGGCTATTCCAAGGCGAGACCAATCGCGTTTTAACAATGGATAAGGGCCTGGAAAGTCAGCCTGTTCTATCTCCTGCCGGGGATTATCTCGCCTATGTCTATAATCTCAAACCGGAGGAGCCACGGCAGATTTATGTCAAAACTCTGGGGCAAACGAAAACCATGATGGTTACTTCAAAGGAGATGGATGCGACGTCACCCAGCTGGTCTCCCTATGGCGATCAAATTGTCTTTGCCGCTCGTTGGAACGGCGTTTCCAGAATATTGATGTGGCGAAATAGCATCGTGCCTGATGTTGTCCGAGTCAATACGGATCATCGTGTTTTGTTTATGACGGAATCTGAAATCCACAGTCTAAACTGGTCGCCAAATGGTCAGACCATTGTATTTAGCGAAAAGGAGCCGGGCGAGCCATACCACCTCAATTTATTGACACTCAGGTCTGGCAACGAAGACCTGCTCACCGAGCCGCCCAAGCCTTATTTGGGCGACCGGCTGCCAAAGTTCTCGCCCGATGGAAAATACATCGCTTTTGTTCGGTCCGTGGCCCCTGGCCAGGAGGATATTTTTCTGATAAAAGCCAATGGGGGCGAGGTGGATCGGCTTACCTGGCTGAATCAGGAGATCGGAGGCGTTTCCTGGACACCCGATGGAAAGGCGCTGGTCTTTTCCGTTCCCCATTTCGGACTGTATAAGCTTCTACAACAACCACTTACAGGAGGAGAGCCCTCTCCCTTCTTAGACTCCCCTGAGAACCTTCGTGATCCAGATCTCTCCCGAGACGGTCGCAAGCTGGTTTGTCAAAAACTGGATATAGAAACCGAGATTTTTCAGTACGAACTCGATAAACAAGATGCTAAGGTAAGAGTTCTGGTCTCAGCTAGTTATTGGGATACGGTTCCCCGTTATTCTCCCGATGGAAAGCAGATAGTTTTTATGTCTACCCGCAAGGGCACGCCAGAAATCTGGATGGTCTCCTCCGAAGGCAACGATTTGGTGCAACTCACTTCTTTTGGCGGCCCTTTTACCTCTAATCCCGCATGGGCCCCCGATGGAAAACAGATCGCTCTGGAATCTCGGGTAAATGGCCATGGCGACATCTTCCTCATAAACACCACGCGTGGAGCGCGTCAACGACGGGTAACCCATTCAGATTCTGAGGAATGCTTTCCCGTCTGGTCTCATGACGGGAGATTTATCTATTTTGCCTCTAATCGAGAGGATGGTTGGCAAATATGGAAGGCCTCCGCTGAGGGGAGCGGCGCTGTTCGGGTAACGCCATTTGGCGGCTATCTTGCCGAAGAATCAGCAGATGGAGAG
>JBNKOV010000689.1:0-3561 GCA_050294955.1 Holophagae bacterium | reverse complement strand
ATCCCTCGTTGCAGACATTTTCGGGACTGCTCGCCCGAGAGTCTCCAGAGAAAAGGCCGCCTGACTCATGTCCTTGAATTTTCAATAAAACATGAAAAAAGAAAACTATCCGGTATTTCAGTAAAAAAGATTAGGGCTTTGTGATCATAATGGAGTGTATCGCGCTCACTATTTTGATAGAATACGGTGAGGCAACAGAGATTTTTTCAAAATAACCCGAAGGAATCCATATGGAGCAATTGGCCGGTTACACTATCGGCAACACCATTTTTCAGGGAAGTCGTTCCCTGGTCTACAGCGGTGTTAGAGAAAAAGACAACTTACCGGTAGTCATTAAAATTCCTGCGTCACCCTTTCCAGACGAGGCAGTTATCCGACAGGTGCATCAGGAATATGAAATAGGGGCCTTGTTGGATCACCCTAATATTGTCCAATACCTCGGTCTTGAAATGTGGGGCCACACGCCTGCCATTATCATGGAAAATTTCGGCGGATCGTCTCTACCCGTAAGGTCCAAAATGGATTTAGCCCCTTTTCTCGACATGGCCATTCAAATAGCAGAGGGTTTGTCTGTTATTCATCGCCATCGCATTATGCATAAAGACCTCAATCCTCAAAACCTGGTCAGACACTCTGGGACCGGCATGATCAAAATTATTGACTTTGGCCTGGCCTCCAGATTGGATCACGAGAGCCAGGATGCCGTAAACCCCAATCGCCTCACAGGGACTTTGCCCTATATTTCACCAGAGCAAACGGGCAGAATGAACCGACTTATCGACTACCGAACCGATTTCTACTCTTTAGGCGTCGCCTTTTATGAGCTGTTGTGCGGCCGATTGCCATTCGAGATCACCGATCCATTGGAATTGGTTCACGCACACATTGCCAGAATACCGCCCTGGCCGATGGAAGTGAATCCTGAAATTCCCACCACGGTTTCCGAAATTGTGAAAAAGCTCATGGCTAAAAATGCGGAAAGCCGCTACCAGAGCGCCCTGGGCCTGAAAGACGACTTGGAGCGATGCCGCGAGGAGCTTCGTCTCAAAGGAGAAGTCTCCCAATTCCTTCTGGGCGCCAGGGACGTTTCTGAGTCCCTTCGAGTCCCTCAAACCCTTTATGGCCGAGAACGGGAACTGAAGATCATGCTTCAGACCTATGCTTCCGCCGCTCGGGGCGAATCTGAAGTCATCATGGTTACTGGCTACTCTGGAATTGGCAAATCTTCTTTAATTAAAGAAATACATAAACCGGTAACCGCCGGTCGCTCCTTTTTTGTGTCTGGCAAATTCGACCAGTTCCAACGAGACATTCCCTACGCCGCAATTACGGGCGCCTTCCGGAACCTCTGCCGTCAGGTTTTGGCGGAATCGCAGGAACGTCTTAGTCAGTGGCGAACAGATCTACAGGATGCGCTGGGCATTTGGGGAGACCTTTTAATCAACCTTATCCCAGAGCTGGAAAGCATTCTGGGCAAACAGCCATCTACTGCGTTCCTAAAACCGGTAGATGCAAAAAACCGACTTTATACTGTATTCCAAAAATTCATTAGTGTCTTTACTTCAGACAACCGGCCGCTGGTGCTCTTTTTGGACGACCTCCAGTGGGCGGATATTGGCTCGCTGGACCTTATTCACGCCCTCTGCACAGCGCCCAAAGGTCATTTTCTCTTTATGGGCGCCTACCGCGATCAGGCAGTAGATGGATCACACCCGCTCAAGCACACCATGGATAGACTTCGTCAGGATGGTGTTCGACTCCACTCACTGCAATTGGGACCGCTGGCACGAGCCCATGTCGAGCAACTCCTGGCCGAAATGCTAAACGCAGACGCCGCTCAGGTTGGCGATCTGGCGTCCCTGGTTTTAGACAAAACTGCAGGCAATCCATTTTTTGTCAATGCCTTTCTCAGAAACCTCTACAAGGCCGGTTTCCTGCGGTATGACCGCGATGTCCGAAAGTGGGTTTGGGATATAGAGGAAATTCGAAACCAGGACATTACAGACAACGTGGTCGATCTTATGCTCAACAAGCTCCGTGAGTTGCCTGAGAACACCCAACAATTGCTTCATTTGGGCGCATGTATTGGCCATGAGTTTGAGCCCGGCATTCTGGCCATTCTATCGGAAAAGGATTTGGTTGAAGTGTCTAAAGGGCTATGGCCCGCGATCAGGGATGGACTTCTCATTCCCCACGGCGCCATGAGCCGCTGGTTCCGCCAAGGCTCCTCCAACCAATACTCAACGGGCAGCTCTGAACACAGCTCCGTTAAATTTCTTCACGATCGAGTTCAACAAGCCGCCTATTGCCTGGGTGATGAGGACACCAGGCAGAGACAGCACCTTCACATTGGCCAACATCTCTTGGAGGGGTTATCCAAGGCCGAGCTGGAGGACAAGCTCTTTGCGGTAACCGGACAGTTAAACGAAGGAAGAACCCTTATTACTCATCCGGATGAACGCATTGAACTTGCTCAATTAAATTTAAAGGCAGGCTTAAGCGCCCAAAAGGCAGCGGCCTTCAACCCGGCCGCCGCCTACTTGAGAATTGGCATTGAACTTTTGCCCCAGGATGCATGGGAAACCCTATATTCCCTAACCTATGACCTCTATTGGGCCTGTGCGGAATGCGAATACGCTTTAAGTCATCTGGACGAGGCCCAAGAATTGCTGCATGCATTGCAATCCCATGCCAAAACCGATTTGGAACGAGCCCAAATCCTGCATTCATTGTTAACTCAGGATGAATGGCACAAGGTTTGGGAGGCAGTCAAGGAAGATGGCATTGAGGTCCTGCGTTTGTGCGAGGTGGACTTCCCGGATGAAGAAAATTATGAAGAAGTAAAGGAAATTGAATTAAAACAGGTCGAATTTGCTCTGAAGAAAGGTGTTCCAAGGCCCGGGCAGAAGGCCCTAACGGACGAGAAAATGATTTGCGCTATCAAGGTTCTCGCCTTTCTCTGCATAAAGGGCTACATATCAGGGCAAATTACCGTTAGCATTCTTTGCCTGGCTAAGGCGCTTAACCTGATCCTCAGAAACGGGTATATCGAGGAATTGGTCTTCTTTCTCACCCGCTATGGAAACTTGAAAATAATCCAGGAAAAATACAAAGAGGGTTACGAATTTGGCAAATTGGCGCTGGAACTGCTTGAACACCACCCGGAAAGCGCCAGCGCATCCAACTCCTTTTCTGATATTGCATCCGTCCTCATCATCTATGGCGAACCGATGCAAAACGCGGTTCAACTCCATATGCGAGGAAACAGGGCAGCGCGAGAATGGGGGCAACATATGGGCGCCATTACCTGCCGCACCAACGCCGTCTATTATTATTTTGCCATGGGGGAGCCGCTCAACAAAATTCGCGCACTCATTGTGGATATCAAGAAACATTGTGAAAAGGCGCGTTTTGCCGCCGCCAACGATGTATGTATTGGCTATCAACAAATAATCCAAGTCCTGGAAGGCCAGGATGATGATCTGTTGTTTACTGAAGAATTTGTAGGAAAAGAAGCTTGGGAACGCATCCACTCGACCGGCATTGTAAGTCAAATTCACC
>JBNKOV010000688.1:0-3565 GCA_050294955.1 Holophagae bacterium | reverse complement strand
CAGAGGATTTTTCAGGCATAGTACGTTGAGCCGGAAATTCCGATTTTTCACAAAAATGAGCTAGCCAATTCTGGGATTGTTGTTATAATGTTTCTGTTAGATTGTGTAAGGAGTAGATCAATGATGCATACACTTTTGGGCCTGGTTCTCCTTTTCTCACCTCAACAGGAGAACATTTTAAAACTGGAAGGCGTGGGTCTGGAAATGGTTTTTCCCGCGGGCTGGGAAGTTAAGACAGACGGCGTCCCTCCGTTTCTGGCTGTTGCCCAGTTGCCGCCCAGAAGAGCGGTTGTCATGATTGGCAAGGATCGGGAAAACCCTGCCGAGCCGCTTGATCAGGGGAAGCGAGACATGTTGGCCGGCTTGAAACAGACGTTTTCCGAGCACGTCGTCCTAAAAGAAACCCCATTTAAAACCGATGGCGGGGTGAATACCGAAATGGTGGCCATAGAAGGTAAAGCAAGGGATATGACCTTGCGACATCTCACCTTCCTTTTCTCCGGGTTTGGTGACCGCTATTCCATCACCTTTGCGGCCAAGGAAGACAAGTATCAAGAGCTTGAGCCGGTTTTCATGGGAATTGTAAAGACGCTTGCCTTAAAAGGACCAAAGAAAGAGGATCTTGATTTTCTGGAGCTTGCAGCCGCCAAGAACCCCGATTATGAAAAAATGAAGAAACTGTTGGAGCAGGGCGCAAATGCGAATGCTTTGAACCGGAAGGGACATAGCAGTTTAACCGTGGCGGTTGTTGAGAGAAGAGCGCCCATGGTGAAGTGGCTTCTTGAAAACGGAGCCGATTTAAACCATAAAGACAATAGCATTTCCTTTTTGCGCATGGTGGCCAGCCCGCCCATTCTGGAATACATTGACCGAAAATTGGGAAAGTATGAGGAAAAGCGCAAGCCGATCAACCTGACGCCCGAGTGGACAAGTCCTGAATCTGCTGTGTTCTTTGGCATTCACAACAACCGCATCGAGTATGTGGAAGAGGGTTTAAAGCTGGGAGCTGATCTTTCGGCTCTTGAGGACAATTACAAACTTCCGCCTCTTGAGTTTACGCGCCAGCTCATGCGAGAGTATGATGTGTTGGATCTCGACAGTTCCAAGCTCAAGCCCATTGAGGATCTTCTCCTGAAAGCGACGCAAAAAGGCAGTTAGATCCAGTGTCTCTTGGGCGCGAAGGGATAGGCCGGCAGCGAAAGTTGCGTGTACGCGCCCTGCATTAAATCGGTAAAGTCGATGCTCATGCCATCGGTCCACAATTGGGCAAGGGTGTAAAGGTCCTTGGCCTGAAAGGGATAGGTGGCCGCCGGGTCGGTTGGAACTGGTGAGGGATAATGGCCTCTGGCGCGTTTTCGTCCGAAGTGCCAATTCTGGCCTTCTCCAGGGTTTTGAGTGAATTGTTCTAATAATTCCAGCAATTTGGGCAAATTATCCACAATAAACGCCACCCTACAGGACATGACGTCTCGACCCTTTTGCAGAGAGGCTGCAAGCGGGGTCAGTTCTGGATTCTCCCGCTCAAGCCAAATCTTTAAATTGGCGCACAGAGTCTTGAGTCGGTCCGGGTTCATAGCGGACAGAGGAATGAGAAGAGGGCCTGAAGTTGGCTGGTGGGAAATGGTGGTTTGCGGCGGTTCCTCTAGAATGACATGAGCGTAAGAGCCCCCAAAGCCAAACGCGCTGACCCCAGCGCGCAAGGGGTCGGACTCAGGCTTCCATGGCATGGTTTCACGGACCACGAAGAATCGCGTACCCTGCAAATCAATTAAAGAACCCGGTCTTTGGTAATGGACTGTTGCTGGCAAAGTCTGCTGTTTCATGGCGAGACAAACCTTTATCACCCCTGCGATACCGGCGGCTGACTCCAGATGGCCCAGATTGGTTTTAACAGCTCCAAGCCCGCATGGAAGCCCTTTCTCTCCTGGAAACGCCTCCTTGAGAGCCTCAATCTCGATAGAGTCGCCCAGGCGCGTGCCCGTTCCGTGGGTTTCCAGATAGGTAATGGTGGCTGGATCTATTTTCGCTCGTTCGTAGGTTTGGACCAGAAGGTCCCGTTGTCTGGAAAGGTTGGGCGCTGTTAAAGAGTTGGCCCTGCCTCCGTGACAGCTATTGGAGCCTTTAATGACGGCATGGATGAGGTTCCCATCCGCCTGAGCCGCGTCAAGAGGTTTGAGGGCCAATAGAGCCACCCCTTCGCCGCGAACAAAGCCATCGGCGGCGGCGTCAAAGGTCTTGCAGCGTGATTTTGGAGAGAGCATGCCGGCTCGTCCGGCCGATTGGGTGACCGTTGGCGTTAGGATGAGGTTCACGCCGCCAGCAAGCGCCATGTTGCATAAGCCTGCTTCAATCGCGGTTACGGCCTGGTGAATGGCTTCTAAGCCGCTGGAGCAAGCGGTATTCAATGTAATGCTGGGTCCAGTGAAGTCAAAGAAATGGGAGATGCGATTCGCTAGAATGCTGGCGTTTAAGCCTGAGTTCCAATAGGCGTTGACTTCGATATTGGCTCTTGCGCATAACTCTAAATAATCATGGGTGTGAGCGCCAATGTAAACGCCAACGTCGGAACCAGCCAGCTTGGAGGGACGAAGACCGCCATCCTCCAGGGTCTCCCAGGCGGTTTCCAACAAGAGCCGTTGTTGGGGATCGAGAACTCTCGCTTCAAGGCCGTTGATATTAAAAAAGCTCCCGTCAAAGCAGTCGATGTTGTTCAGATAACCCGCCTCGGCCACGGGGCTGTTGGGAGGGAACAGGGCGGCTCTCTGAGGATCTGGCGGTCCCACCATGTCCTTGCCTTCCTGTAATATGCGCCAGAAATCCTGGGAACAACGGGCTCCCGGAAATCGGAACCCCATTCCGACTATCGCAATCATGACGTTTTACACCACCCTGCTCACAACGGCTTCTTTCCGTCCAAATATCCGGCAAGCTCTTTAATCGATTCAAACCGAAAGAAGTTGGCGGGATGAAAGGTTTGTTTTTGTTGGGCTTCAATGGCTTGAGCTAGTTCTAGATAGGCGACGGAGTCTAATTGGTAATCGCCCATGGGCGTAGAGGGATCTACTTCCTCTGTGGACATGGACATGGCTTGGGCAAACAATTGTTGGATGTAGCCTAGGGTTGAGTCAACTACCTCGGGCTGAGGCGCTTGTGCTACGGTTTCCTTCGCAGAAAGCCGTTCCCGGTACAAGACATCTATATCCCCAAACTCCAATGCCTGGCGACAGGCCTGGCGTTTGATCTTCCCGCTTGGGGTTTTGGGAATGGCGCCAGGGGGGACAAGAACGATCTCTCCCACAACGAGGCCCAGCTTTTGCGCAACAAAGGCGCCCGCTGTTTTGGCCATGGCGGATCCGGTCGTTTCGTCGCCCAGGATGGAGGGCGGCGTCTCGATGACCAGGGTAATGACTGGCTCCATCTCGTCCGACGTAAAAGCCGCTGCGCTTCCGGGGCCGACATCGGGTAGGCATTCTCGCCCTAGCCACTCGATATCTTGAGGGTAAAAGTTCTTGCCGCGAACAATGATGACTTCCTTGATGCGTCCGGTAATATACACGTGCCCATC
>JBNKOV010000687.1:0-3565 GCA_050294955.1 Holophagae bacterium | reverse complement strand
GTCAGATCCTTGAATTGAAGGGGGACTGGTCAAAGGCTATCTCTCACTATCAAATGGTCCTTTCCAAGCGACCGGACCAAATCGCAGTGTCATGGCACCTTGCTCATTTGCTGAAGCTTACAGGGTTTGGGAGTTCAGCGGGCGCAGTATTGAAAGCTGCTGCACAGCATGTGTCCCCCCTTGAGCACCGCCTGGTTTTTCAGGGATGGGGCGCATATTTACAGGGCCATTCGGTGACTGGAGAGAAATTGCTCCGGCTAGCTGTTGATAAAGAACCAGAGCTTTCCTTCTGCTCTTATGCTCTCGGTCTATTTCTTTTTTGGGAAGGTAGAAATGAGGAGGCGCTTGCATGTCTCATGAATACAGTTAAGTACGCTCCGAGACACCTGCCTGCACTAAGCCTTCTAATTGAGATCTTAAAAATTCAAGGAAGACGAGACCTGCTTTCTTTTTACCTTGATACGGTTTTAGCGATTCAACCCGATCATGTTCCCACCTTAAAATACAGACTTGATGAGAGTTGGGAGGAGAATGGCATCAGCCATAAAACCTTAAAACAGTTGGATCACCTTTCTAAACTGGCCCCTGGCTCTATTGTGTATTTGGAGTCTCTTTGCACCTACCACCGGATACGAGGAGAGGCAGATGCGGTAATTGAGTTGTGGGAGCATTTTGTTGATAAAAATCCCCGACACCCAGGCGGGTGGTTTCGTCTCGCTAGAGAACAGTTTAGACATGGCAAAAGAAACGGCGCTTTCCATTCCCTGAAAAAGGCGGGGGAATTGGTTCGTTTGGCTATCGGCAACCATTTTTCCCATCCAAGAAATGAGCGAGAATTGGATATGGCGTTGAAAAAAAGCCCATTACTTCCACAGTCAATTCACTTTTCCTGATTTTAAGAAAGGGGTCAAACGACCCCTCTGCCTTTTTTCCAGGTTTCATGTACCTTATTTAGGCAGTGATAGGGTGAAAATAGCGTGGGATTGCTCTTTTGTATCTATCTTTATCTGGCCGCCATGTTCTTGAACAATCACGTCAAAGCAAATAGACAATCCCAGTCCAATATTGCCCTGGCCCGTAGGCTTAGTCGTGAAGAATGGCGTAAAAATTTCGTCTAGATGCTGCTCAGGAACTCCAACCCCATTATCCTTAATCACAATCTTGACATGATCATGCGCGTTAATGGTCTCAATCTCAAGGCGTGGTTGAAAGTCATTCGATTCACTTGCCGCTCTATCTGCAAGGGATTCAACCGCATTGTGAATGAGGTTGATAAGGGCTCGGCTGAAATCCTGGGTGAAAATGTTCATCTTGTTAATCTTATCGTCAAGATTGTAGTTTAAAGATATTCTCAACTCGGGATATTTGGGTTTGATGCCATGGTACGCCAGTTTGGTGTATTTCTCCACAATTTGATTGAAGTCCACCAAATGTCTTTGGCTGGTCTGGCTTTGGGTCATGGCCATCATGGTTTGAATAATCATATTGGCTCTTTCGCCATGCTCGTGAATGTAGTTGGCATTTTGCATCAGCTCTTTTAACAGCTCTTCAACTTCCTCTCTGTCTCCTTCTGGGTTCCTGTATTCCTCAAACAATTCAGACGTCATATCCATAGAGAGAGTCGCAAAATTATTGATGAAATTAAGAGGGTTCCTTAATTCATGCGCCACACCTGCTGTCAGCGTGCCTAAAGACGCCATTTTTTCTTGCATGATTAATTGGTCTTGTGTCCGTAAAATCTTTTCATTTTTAGCCCTGAGTTCTTGCATAATTCGGGCCTTTGCAAGAGCGGATACCGCATGTTCCCTGAATCGGTCGAATTTCCTGAGATCAGAATCGCTAAACGCATCTTCATCAGTATAATTGTCCAAAACCAGAAACCCTTCAATTTTATCTTCCAGGGAAACGACCATGACCAAGAGCGATTTAGGGGTCGCCAAACCCTCGAATTTACTGGATGCGGCCGTGTTTGCGAAACGGCGGACCAGATAGACGGATTGGCCCAGTCGTTCCGTTCCTTCTGTATAATGCTGGATCATCTCATCGTAACTGAAATCTAATCTTTGGAGCGCTTCCAGATTGTGCCCTACTGCTGCGGTGAATCGAAATCTCTTTGTTTTCTCATCCCAGAGCATGAACGTGCCTTTTTCTGCCTGTGGAAATAAGGTCAACCCTTGTTCCAACATGGCGTTTAGCACTCGGTTTAACTCAATTTCACGGTTGATGATTTTTACAATACCATTCAGAGTCTCCAGTTCGGTATTCTTCATTTTTAGAGAGTTGGTTCGTTCGGCGACCTTCTTCTCCAAATTCCTATTAATATCCATTAGCTGGAGATGGGTGTGGACTCGTGAGAGCAGTTCATTTTTGGTTACTGGCTTGGTGAGATAATCGTTGGCCCCATTGTTAAAGCCATTCACAAGATCTTCTACCTGGTTTTTGGCGGAGAGAAATAAAATAGGGAGATCTTGAACCGGGTGGTTTTCACGGACAAGACGACAAACTTCATACCCGGACATTCGAGGCATCATGATATCCAGCAATGTTAAATCAATTCGGATATCGCTATTCAGAATTTCCAACGCTTCCATGCCGTTTGACGCTTCAAATGTGTTGTATTTCGAGAGTGAAAGATGATTGAGGACCACCTGACGGTTAATTGCCTCATCGTCTACAACAAGGATATTGAATTCTCGCTCGGTTTTAGAGTCGGCGTAGTCGGAAGATGGCAATACAGGTTCGATATTATTTGGCATGGTAATCGTAGCGGCTATCTTTGAAAGGGTGATAGTCGGGTCTTTGCTCCTATCATCGGCGAGGGGAGTTGTGAAGAAAAAACGTGAGCCAATATCTACTTCGGACTCCAATCTAATGGTTCCCCCATGAAGCTCCACAAGTTGTTTGGTCACCGCCAGGCCTAAACCGGTCCCGCCATAAATTCTCGCAGTAGAGCCATCCACCTGCTCAAAAGACTGGAAAATGCTTTCGAATTTTTCTTTGGCGATGCCAATCCCGGTATCCTCTAGACAAACCTCAGCAAACCCGTCCAAAATATTTATGGAAGCTGTGACTTGACCGGAATGCGTGAACTTAATTGCATTCCCTGTCAGGTTGTACAAAATCTGCTGTAATCGATCCTCATCCGCCAAAACATGAGGTGCGTCGAGTGGGATATTATTCACCAGCTTAATGTTCTTCCCACTTATAAGAGGTTTTGAAAGTGTAAAAACAACATCGGTAAGGGATCGAAGGTCTACGGGTTGAGTTCGAAGTTCCAGACTGTGATTCTTCATCTTAGAAAAATCGAGAATGTCATTAACCAGACTGGCTAGCCGCTTGCCGCTTGATACGATCATATTGAGATTGTCGCGAGCTTGCTCAGTCAATGGACCTGCGACGCCTTCTTTAAGGGACTCCGCCAAACCAATGATGCCATTTAATGGCGTTCTCAACTCATGAGACGTATTGGCTAGAAATTCATCTTTTAATTTATCCACTTCCAATAGCCGTAAATTCACCGCTTTTTGAACCGCCAATTTTCTGCGATGGGATTCCAAGTAAGAAA
>JBNKOV010000686.1:0-3566 GCA_050294955.1 Holophagae bacterium | reverse complement strand
TCGACAGTTTGCTCATGGATGACAAAGCTGCCTCCAAGCATAGGAAAATGGGGTTTGGCGCGGCTCAGATTCTTCCCGCAAAAGGGATTTTTCGAGGATCGTCAGCACTTTTGAGCCTCCGTGAAGGAGACATTCACGAACTTGTGATTTCAGATAACCAGGCGCAGGTCATGGCCTTTGAGGCGGGTTCATTCTTCAGCCCCAGCTATCCCAGCTCACGAATGGGCGCGGTAGCCGCCGTTCGTCAGGCGTTCTTGGATGTGCAGCAAACGATTGCCTGGGAAGAAGCCTATGCAGAACACCCCAACGGCATGAAAAGACCGCCCTTTCACTCCAGCGACTCGGCTTTAAAAGCTGTATTAACCCAAAATGCTCCCATTCTGTTTATCACAGACAATCATTTATCTTACGACCGTTTTGGCGATGTTGCCCGAGAGTTTGGAATTCAAAACGCAGCATTCCGTGGCAATGGCCATGAGTGGCGTGTTCTGGATCGGGTGAAAGCGAATGGGTTTCCGGTTTTGTGGCCCCTCAATTTCCCGGATAAGCCGGAATTGGAAGATGGGGGCCTACAAGATGTAAGCCTGGACGATATGCAGGATTACCTCAATGCACCCAAAACCCCTTCCTATTTTGTGGAACAGGGCATTCAGTTCGCCCTGGTCACCGACGGCATGGATTCCCTAACAGCCTTCCAGAAGAACCTGGCCCTTGCCGTTAAGAAAGGCCTAACTGAGGAGCAGGCGCTCGCAGCGCTAACCACAACGCCGGCTAAAATCCTTGGTGTTTCAGACGTATTGGGGACGCTCGATCCGGGAAAAATAGCCAATTTGATGGTGGTCAAAGGACCGTTATTTGTAGATAAACCCAAGATGAGGTATCTATTTGTTGATGGCGTTCACGAGAAAATTGAACCCAAGAAAAAGGGCGATTCCAGCAAGATGGAGAATCCAGTTGGAGTATGGGAAGTCACCGTCGAAATGATGGGTCAGAAGATGAACTCCACGTGGACCATTAGCAAAGAGGGATCCGGTTACAAGGGTTCCGTTGAGATGGGTGATCGAGGCAGTCGAGATTTCAATTCGGTTGAGTTGGACGGCAACGCCCTGAATGTGAACATGCCCACGCCAATGGGCACGGCAATGGACTTAACGGTAATAATTGATGGAGACGACATGGAAGGCGAGGCCGATATCGACATGATGGGCAATACGGTAACCATAAAAATTGTGGGTAAACGCATCGATGAAAACCCAGAAGGAGGTCTGTAATGCGCTATATATGCATCCTATTCTTCTCCGCCTACTTAGTCCAAGCCGCAGACAATGCGGATCATCTGAGCCACTACCCCAAGCCAGAAGAGACGCCTTCGGTGGTTCTTATCCAAAATGCCACCTTATGGACCCAGGAAGATCCCGGCATTCAAGAGGGCTACGACCTGTTGATTAAAGACGGAAAAATTAAAAAAATTAAAAAGGGAATTCGAGCGCCGAAAGGGGCTTTGATCATTGATGCATCGGGCAAACACGTCACACCGGGCCTGATCGACGCCCACAGTCATAGCGCTGTGGAAGATTTCGGCGTAAACGAAATGGGCAATAGCGTCACAGCCGAAGTGCGCATCAAAGATATCCTCAACCCTTTCTCCGACGAGATTTACCTGCAACTGGCGGGCGGATTAACGGCGGCCAATGTACTCCACGGCTCTGCAAACGCTATTGGCGGACAAAGCGCGGTCATTAAGTTGCGCTGGGGCGTATCCCGACCTCGCGATCTTGTTTTTGAGGAAGCTCCCGAAAGCATTAAATTCGCATTGGGCGAGAACCCCAAACGGGCCAATTTCAGAATCCCCGGCATGCCTTCCCGTTACCCGCAAAGTCGCATGGGCGTTGAAGCGCTTATCCGGAAGACCTTCAACCGGGCTCTGGATTACGAGGCGGAATGGAAAAACTACAATGCTTTGTCCAAGGAGGCGAAAGCAGCGGCGGCCCCACCCCGCAAAGATCTTCAACTACAGGCTATTGTAGAGGTAATCAACGGCGACCGCATTGTTCACAGTCACGGCTATCGCGCCGATGAGTTCCTGGCCCTGCTCCGAGTTATGGAAGAGTTCGGCGTTAAAATCGCTACTTTCCAGCACATTCTGGAGGGTTATAAAATAGCGGACGAAATGGCGGCCCATGGCGTTGGCGGTTCAACCTTTTCCGATTGGTGGGCCTACAAAATAGAGGCTTACGACGCCATTCCCTATAATGCGGCCCTAATGACCGAACGGGGCGTTCTCTCTTCGGTCAACTCAGACGACGGGGTTCTTGCTCGAAGGATGAATATCGAGGCGGCAAAGTCGGTTCGTTATGGCGCAATGGCGCCTCAAGACGCTCTGGCCCTGGTTACCATCAACCCAGCGAAACAGCTTGGCATTGGCCATTTAACCGGCTCCTTAAAAGAAGGTAAAGACGCCGATGTTGTTGTTTGGAGCGGCTCGCCTCTCAGCATCTACAGCTCCGTGGATTACACCCTGGTTGACGGCGTGGTTCGTTTCTCAAAGGAACGGGATGCAACTCATCGGAAAGAAGTTGAGAAGGCTCGTCAGGTTCTTGCTGCTGAAATTAAAGGCGATAAGGATAAAAAGGAAGAAAAGCCCAAAGAGGCGGCCGTAGAGGAAAAGCCCGTTGCCAAGGCCCTGCCGAACATGGCTTATGCTTACGATCCTCTATCTGGAGACGAACGGTTCGCCATTGTGGGGGCAACGGTCCACACCATTTCCGGTCCCACTCTAGAGAACGGTTCGGTTCTTGTTGAAAATGGGAAGATTGCCGCAGTTGGCGGCCCCGACCTTTTGATTCCATCTGATGTCAAAAAAGTGGACGCTTCAGGTAAACACCTCTGGCCAGGAATGATACATGCAAACACCGATTTGGGATTAAGGGAGATCGACTCCATTGCAGCAACCGTGGATGCCGAAGAAATGGGTGAATGGAACGCCGATATTCACGCCCATCTGGCGTTTCATCCCGACAGCAGTCTGATTCCGGTCGCTCGAAGCGCAGGCATTACCCACGCCTTCACCATACCCACTGGAGGCATGATCACAGGAACCGGTTCCCTCATGCGAACGTCAGGGTGGACCTGGGAGGATATGACCGCCACGAAGGCCTCTATGATGGGGATTAAATGGCCAGAAGGCAAGAGTTCCGGCTTCATGGCTTTTCTTGATCAGGGCAAGTCGCTGAAAGATCGTAAAAAGGATGCCGAGGAGGCCGTAAAAAAACTTTCTCAGTATTTCGACGATGCAGCCATCTACCACAAAGGGAAAGAAGGCAAAAAGGACGCCGCTCATTGGAGAACAGACAATGGCTTTGAAAACCTGAAGCCGGTTCTGGACGGCAATCGTCCTCTCTATATTTTCGCCTCTGAAGCCTGGGCCATGAAACAGGCGGTAGAGTGGGCAAAGAAACGTCAGTTTGCTTGTGTCCTCGTGGGCGGCCAACAGGCCGCGCGAATAGCGGAGTACCTGGCTGAGAACAAGGTTTCGGTCATCTTAACGGACACGCTGTACAATCCTA
>JBNKOV010000685.1:0-3567 GCA_050294955.1 Holophagae bacterium | reverse complement strand
GGATCTGCTGCTTTTGAGGTTAACGGCTCGCCACATTTTTGTTCAATAGACGCCAGATCAATGACATCCCCCTGGTGGGCTAGAAACCAGATCTGCCATGCTTCAACATTATCTCCTTCAGGAGGCGGCGGGTCTAGCATGGACATGGCCTGTCGGCGTTTGCTGTGATAAAAATTGGGGCTGAGCACCTGAAAACCGGCGCAAATTTGAAGGGGAGAACCGTCCCGAATGAGGCCCTTGTCTAAAGCCCAGAATGGGTGAGGTTCTGTAAGTTCCAGCGCTGCATACTGTTCATGTCGCCACAACAGTCGGGCCTGTAGTTTTGCCGCGAGATGGTGGAGGTGAAAGATATGTTTGGGTGATGGGTTCCAGTCCTCGTGAAAGCCGTTTAACCGAACCAGTATTTTACGACCAGGGTCTGGGGCTGTTCTTGAGAAAATGGCGTTTCCCCGTCCCAAAACCTTGTAATGGAGGTCTCCCAGGTTTAAAGCAACTCTGGTGTGAGGCCCTGCCTCGTCCACCACCTGACCATGCACTTGCAGCTGCCGAATGCGGCTTTCCAGGTTGCCGGGGAGAATGCAGACCTTCTCATCGCGAGATAAACGGCCTCTGTCAACGGTTCCTGTGACAACTGAGCCACTGCCCGGACTGGTGAAAACGCGATCCACCGAGAGGCGAAAGCTGTTGCTCTCTGAAGGGATTTTCTTGTCCAATCCATGCAGTACAGCCAGAACGTTGGCGGTGGTCTCCGGGATTTTTGATGAAAAATGCACGCAAGGCGCGTCGGCCCAGCCACATTGTTCCAGCCACTCATCTACTTCCATTACCAGGAGTTCTAGGAGATCGTCATCTATCAGGTCCACCTTGGTGAGTACGACGCACACCTGAGACACGCCCAAAAATCGTAAAGCGAGGGCGTGTTCTCTGGTTTGGGGCATGATGGATTCGTCTGCTGCTATCACGAAAAGAACCGCGTCAATGCTGCCGATGCCTGCCAGCATGTTGTGGATAAACTTTTCATGGCCTGGCACGTCTACAAAAGAATAGGCTCGGCCTTCATGCTCTAAATGCGCATAACCCAGATCAATGGTAATGCCCCGATCTTTTTCTTCCTTCCAGCGATCCGGATCCACGCCCGTAAGGCATTGGACCAGGGTGCTTTTGCCGTGGTCCACATGTCCTGCTGTGGCGATGAGGATGGGATCCATCAGGGGAACCTGATTGTCACGGACGTTTTCCAGACCGTGTTTTCCCGATCAATGACATCATTAAAAAGACGGTTGTCAAAGCTATAGTGGTACTGAAAACCGGTTTCCATGTTCAGCCAGGGCGCTGGCGCCCATTTCAGGCTGAGATCGGCAAGAGCGCTGGTGAACCCATCGTCATTGAAAAAGCCGGGTTCGGTAATCTTGCCCTCGTCATTTTCCTTTTCTTCCAGTTCATAAGCGATACCGCCTCGAATGCCGTATTCCATTAGAAAGGTACGGGAAAGCGGTGTCTTTCTGGAGATGCTGTAGTCCAGATAATACCCCTTGTAGGTGTCGAAATCCACCGAGAGCCCGTAGGTGGGGTTCCACTTTGTCAGGTGGGTAACTCGGGTGAAGATTTCCTGGGTGTCGGGAATCAAGCCGTCATATTCGTAGACCCGGTACCCGAAATCGGTGACCCGCCGACCCTGAATCATGGTGAACTTAACGGAGTGATTGAACTCCTCGTTCCAGGACGTGTCCTTTTTGTCTTGTGGCTGGGTGTACACCAGGTCATATGAAAACTTGCCAACGCCGAACTTGAACTGGCCCAACATGGTGGGGTTGTCGTTTAGGACATGGCCGCGAAAGATGTAGCGGTCCATGTACTCAGCCTTAAAGGTGTAAGACGCCAGGTGACCCTGGTTAGAAGACTGAGCTTGAAGGAGATGGGGAAGGAAACTAATAGTAATTAAGAATAGATATCGCATTGCAAAACCTCATCGAGATTGCGGGAATCATACCACATCCCGAGTCCAAGTCGGGCTGCAATTTTCACCAGAAATGAAAAAGGCTCGAACCACGGGGGTTCGAGCCTTTTATTTTAAACCGATATGAACCCGTTATGGGCGCTTGCCTTCCAGCAAAGCCTTGCGACTGAGTTTGATTCTGCCATTGTTCTCAACGCTGAGAACCTTGACCATCACTTCTTCGCCTTCCTGAAGTTCATCGCTCACAGCGCGAACTCGGTAGTTGGCAATTTCAGAAATGTGGAGCAGGCCTTCCGTGCCGGGAATGATTTCAACGAACGCGCCAAAATCAACAATTCGTTTAACTTTACCCTTGTAGGATTTACCAGCTTCGGGTACGGCAATCAGCTCTTCGATGATTGCTTTCGCCTGACGCAAGCCTTCCGCACGGGGAGAGAAAACCACGCAACGACCATCGTCTTCGATGTCAATCTTTACGCCGGTTCGGTCGATGATGCTCTTGATCACCTTACCGCCAGTGCCGATCACGTCGCGGATCTTGTCAACAGGAACCATAATGGTTTCAATTTGGGGAACATGCTCGCGGAACTCTTCACGAGGACCGTTGATGCTTTCCACCATGATGCCAAGAATGTGCAGGCGACCCTTGCGAGCCTGTTCCAGCGCCTCAGCCATGATTTCCCTGGTGAGACCCTTGATTTTGATGTCCATCTGAAGAGCAGTAATGCCGTCGGCGGTGCCGGTTACTTTAAAGTCCATGTCGCCGTAGTGGTCTTCAGCGCCTTGAATATCGCTGAGAACAGCATACTTGCCATCTTCCATCACAAGACCCATGGCAACGCCTGCCACGTGATCTTTGATTTTAATGCCGCCATCCAGCAGTGCAAGACAGCCGCCGCAAACGGACGCCATGGAGCTGGACCCGTTGGATTCGAGGATGTCAGAAACCAGACGAAGGGTGTATGGGAAGTCGTCGTCTTTGGGAATCACGGGAAGAAGCGCGCGTTCCGCCAGTGCTCCGTGACCAATTTCCCGTCTGCCCGGTCCGCGAATGGGACGACACTCGCCAACGCTGAAAGGAGGAAAGTTATAATGCAGCATAAACTTGGACTTGTACTCGCCGCCCATGCTGTCGATTACCTGAGAGTCGGTGGAGGTGCCCATGGTCAAGCTGACCAACGCCTGGGTTTCACCTCTGGTGAAAACCGCGCTGCCGTGTGCGGCGGGCAGGTAGCTGACGTCGCAGGTGATGGGACGAATTTCGTCAAAGGCGCGACCGTCAACACGTTTGCGCTCGTTGAGCACGTACTGGCGGAAGGTTTTTTCCTTCACTCTTCCAAAGAAGTCGGAAACTTTTGCAGCCTTTTCTTCGTCTTCCTCGTATTCGGCGAGCAATTCGCTTTTCAGAGCTTTCAGAGCCTTGTCTGCTTTGTGCTTGCCTTTAACGGTCAAAGCCTCGGTCATTTTGCCTTCGAGCTTCTTCTCAACTTCGGCCAGAAGCGCTTCGTCTACTTCAAGGGGGGTGACTCCCCATTTCTCGGGCTTGAGCTGCTCGGCCATTTTCTCGATGAGATCGATCACCTTGCCAATATGTTCATGACCGAACTGCA
>JBNKOV010000684.1:0-3572 GCA_050294955.1 Holophagae bacterium | reverse complement strand
CAGAAGACAGGGCATGGTTTGCCATTAACAGCAAGCAACGCACTCACCCGGTAGGTTTCAAAGCGCCCGGCGAATGGGGGCTCTATGACATGTACGGCAACGTTTCCGAATGGGTTCAGGACTGGTATAGCTTCGATTACATCCCCATTCAAGACCCCTACGGCCCAGAGGTGGGAACCCAAAAGGTGAACCGAGGCGGCGCCTTTTTCGACCAGCTCCCCACCCTGAGAGCCTCACGAAGAATTGCCGCCAACCCAGATGATCGACTGCCCTGGGTTGGACTACGGCTCATATGGGTTCCCGACCCTCAAAGCAAAAAGGGAGCCTACATCCAGATGCACCCCAAGCGGATCAGCATGTTCTATGCTTCGCGAACCTGGCTGCGGAACAACAGTGATCTGGCTGGATCGGTTTTAGGCGATGTGGGCGGATGGGTTTCAGACAACTGGGACGATCTCTGGACGTTCATCCTGGGTGAAGACGCGCAGGCCCCGCCAAAAGAAGCTGTGGACGCAGCCGCCGACGCAGTAGGCGAAGCCCTTAAGACCCAATAAAAAGTCGCACGTGTTAAGAGAGGAAGGACATGATCAGAAACACCTTATTCTGTTTACTGCTATTGGCGGGATCAACAGCCATGGCGCAGACCAACACCCTTGCCGTAGATGGAACGGCAACCCTGGACCTTACTAATGACAAGGTAACCATCGACTTTATTTTTTCCACCACCAAAACATCGGTATCGGCGGCCGTGAGCATCAACTCTGTTTTATCTTCCAATATCACCACAGCGCTCACCACCTTCGGCATCAGCAGCGGCGACATATCCACCAGCGCCTACGATGTAGCTCAAGACGCAACCACTTTGGATTGGACGGTTTCTCAAACAATCACGGTTATTCAAACAGACGACATACTCAATAGCATCGACACGCTTCTCAACGATGTCCTGCCATTGGGAAATGTCACTTTCGACATCACCATGAGTCAGGGCGACAATGAGGACGCCTACGACACCGCATTGGTTGCAGCCGTTCAAAGCGCCAAGACGCGGGCCACCTTAATTGCCACAGAGGGCGGCCTTACCTTAGGAGATATCTTGAGCGTGCGGGTTTACACGGGAGACCTTCAGGTTGGCGAAATTGCCGCCATTCCCCTCAGCTCCAGCTCCAGTTCCGGGGCCGCCGCATTAAAAGCCAGCCCCAGCTCAACCAGCGGCAGCACAATTAAAGTACGGGTTATTTACGAGATCTCGGCATCAACAGATTAACGCCGGGCCATGCAGGAGAGGATTTCTTGAAGTACGTTTATTTGGAGAAACAAAAAGAGAGAAAAGGCGTCGCCATTCCAGGCGCTTTCAGGGCTTGTTTGCATGCGGTGGGCATCCTGCTGCTATTGCATCTTCTGGGCTGCGCCAGCTCCGGGGAAACCCCGCTGCCAGACGAAACCAGCCTGACCATCTCAGCCACCCCCTTGAGCATCACCAATTTAGGGGACACGGCGCTGCTCACAACCCAAGCCATCCTCTCAGACGGCCACGTCGTTGTAGATGGAACCAGGGTCACCCTCACGCTTGTATCCGGCGACGGCTTTTTACGAACAGCGGATCAACAGGGCTCCACCATCACGCTCACAACGGTAAATGGTGAAACAAAAGCTACATACGTAAGCGGAGAGTCAACAGATCCCGCCACAATCACAGCACGAACCGGATCCATTGGCGGAGACGGCTCTATTGCTGTAACCATCACTGTAACCGACAAATTCGGATCGCCCCAGCTCGTATTAAGCCCCAACAACATGTTCAGAACAGGCGGTCAGGCCGTATTAACCCTATTGGTAGCCGACCCGGACGGCAAGCCGCTGCCCGGAGAACGGGTCACCTTTTCAACCGACCGAGGGGCTCTTTCAAGTAACGGAACCCCTGTGTTTACGGATGCTGGCGGAGCAGCAAGAGATACGCTCTTCCTCACCCAACCCTCCGACGACGTGACCGATGTCAACGTCACCGCCGCTGTGGGAGACAAGACCAGTCAAGGGGCCATTTCAATTTCAGACAATGTAAATCCAAGCCCCGTCATTGTAGTCAGCCCCTCCACCATCATCAAAGAAGAAACCGTTTTTCTTGACGCGGGAAACAGCACAGATGATGATGGCGACATTGTGAGCTATCAATGGTGGTTTGGCGACGGGGACACAGCAACCGGCGTCACCACTCAGCACGACTACGAGGAAGACGGCGTCTACACAGTTCTCCTGCTGGTGACAGACGACGCAGACGCCACCATGGGCGCCACCGTGGATATTTTTGTGGGAGATTACACGGCGCCCACCGCGTCGTTCACCACCTCACCATCAGCGCCGCGAGTGAACCTGCCCACCTTTTTCAACGCCGAAGGCAGTAGCGATTCAGACGGTGAAATTGAAAGCTATTTCTGGGATTTTGGCGACGGCAGCACCAGTGAGGAAGGTCCCCTGACCTCCCACATCTATCTTTTTCCCGAGACCTATACGGTCACATTGCAAGTAACGGACAACGACGGCGTCACTGCCATCACTTCGAGCACCCTCACGGTGGTTGGCAACACCAACCCAACAGCCTCCTTCACCATCGATCCCAATCCGGCCTCCCTATACCAGGAAGTCGCGTTTGACGGCTCTGCCTCCACAGATGGAACCGATGGAGAAATCGTGAGCTATTTCTGGGAATTTGGCGATGGCGCAACCTCCACCGAAGGCCCGCTTACCCGGCACCGCTACAATGAGGCAGACACCTTTGAAGTCTTCCTCACCGTCACCGACAACGAAGGCGGCCAGGGCTTTTTCGTATCGTCCATCACCGTAAGCGACAATGTAGCGCCAACCGCATCGTTTACGCCTTCCAACACCAAGCCAGCAATCAATGAACGTGTCGGTTTCGACGCAACAGCCTCCTCAGACACCGACAGCGACATTGTCTCCTATCGCTGGGATTTTGGAGACGGCTATCAGATCATCACCTCAAACCCTCTCGCAAGACACGCCTACATGACGGATGGGGAATACACGGTATTCCTTGAGGTGACCGACGACCTGGGATTAAAAGGGTTTTCGTCCAGCACCCTGAGCGTTCAGGCCAACGTGGCCCCAACAGCCACCTTTACCCCGTCCAATGCAACCCCCGACCTGGATGAGCCGGTCATTTTCGATGGCACGGCATCCGCCGACAGCGACGGTACTATTGAAACCTATCTATGGGATTTTGGAGATGGCCGCATCAGCACCATAGGGCCTCTGGTAACCCACTCCTACACGCAAGAAGGCATTTACGCCGTACAGCTTACGGTAACCGATAATGAAGGCGCCAAGGGCTATTTTGGCAGCATCATTACGGTGGCCAGCACCAACGTAGCGCCCACAGCGTCCTTCTCCTGGACTCCATCAGCGCCCACAACCGATGAAGTAGTGACCTTCGACGCCACCCTGTCCACCGATTCGGACGGCGAAATTGTAGAATACATTTGGGAACTGGGCCAACCCATTCCTCTCACCGAATACGACCCGATTATTCGAGTAAAGTTCCCAGTTGCCGGTTC
>JBNKOV010000683.1:0-3577 GCA_050294955.1 Holophagae bacterium | reverse complement strand
TCGCGCAGGTTTTTGTGCTTTCTGATGACGACACGCCCATAACTTTGGGCGCGGACAGCGACGCCAGCCTGACCTACCACACCATTACCAAAGAGACCACCGACCATGGCGTGCAGGTGACCCGGCGCAAGCACATCCGCAAAAAACTGAGCAAAGAAGAAGCGCAGGGCGCAATTGCCGGTGAAATCACCGCATTGCTGGAAACCACGTCTGACCTGAGTCACGATGAGGATGTTACCCATGAAAATGGTGTACAGTCCTATTCTAAGACCTATGTTTGGAATAACGAAGATGGTGATCAAAAGGACACCCAATGGACCCATAAAGTGGTTGGCGGGAAAGACACCATTCTTCACGAGTTCAAGGGCAGCGGTCGGGTTGACGTAAAGCTTGACGGGCCAAAGAATTCCGAGGTTCACATATTCGAAGACAACCATCGGGTGGGCTTGGTTCCTGTTCCTCATGCCGGTGTGGAAAAAGAACTTACTCGCCTTTCTTCCTATATGCTGGGCGGCTCCGCCATTATCCTGCTTTTTGGACTTCTGGGCGGTGGTTACATTGCCCACCGCGTATCTAAGCCCCTTGCCGAGCTTTCGGCAGCCGCGAAAGAAGTTGGTGAAGGCGCCTTGGGCAAAACCGTTCCCGATTCAGGGGGATATCCCGAGATTCGTCAAGCGGTTGCCTCTTTTAATGGCATGTCCTTAAGACTGAAAGAACTGGATGAGCTGGCCAGTCAAGCCCGGCGTCGCCAATATCTCTCCGAGTTGGGCGAGATAGCGAGAGGACTTGCGCATACCATACGCAACCCTTTGAACACTTTGGGGTTGAGCATCGAGCAAATGGCGTCTCTTTCCGCCAGACCCGA
This sequence comes from Holophagae bacterium, assembly GCA_050294955.1. Lineage (GTDB taxonomy): Bacteria > Acidobacteriota > Holophagae > Acanthopleuribacterales > Acanthopleuribacteraceae > JBNKOV01. The sequence goes on along the minus strand of JBNKOV010000683.1, from coordinate 2,712 downwards.
CGAGAGCCGCACGCTTTTGGAAGGCTCTCAAAAGCAGATCAGGCGAATTGACCAGTGGATTCGGTCCTTTCTCGCTCTTGCCAGTGAGGGCCGTGGACAGGTTGAGCTTTTGGATGTTGGCGGGCTGGTGCAAGACGTTGTTTTGGAGGTAATTCAAGACAATACCAACAAAGCCCGCTTGGACGTCTCGGTGGAGCCGGGTCTGCCAGAAATTCGGGCAGTGCCTCCTGAGTTGAGGGCCGTTGCTCAGGCCTTGATTGTGAACGCCGTGGAGGCCAGCCCTCCGGGAGGACAGGTGAATATCAGGGTGGGTCATGGACCAAGCGACGGTCTCCGCATTGAGATTTGCGATGAAGGCGCTGGTGTTCCACAAGAGGTTAGAAACCGACTGTTTACGCCACATGTTACCACCAAAACCTACGGTTCGGGCATGGGTCTATTCCTGGCCCATCGACTGGCCACGGCCCGCTATCGCGGTTCACTTCATTTAGAAGATTTGCAGCCCACAGGCACAAAAGCCATTTTGGAATTACCAGGGGAAAACGAATATGACGAATATCAAAATTCTGGTCATTGAAGACGAGGATGACCAGCGCAGACTGGTGGCGGGCATTTTGCGAAATGTGGGCCATGCCGTAGATGAAGCCCCATCAGGCGAAGATGGCTTGCGTTTGCTGGAAACGGGCGCATACGACATGGTGCTTTCCGACTGGAAATTGCCGGGCATAGATGGTTTGCAGGTTTTGAAGGAAGTACGAGACAACTATCCAACTACTGCTTTTATTATGGTTACTGCCTATGGTTCTATCTCAAAGGCGGTGGACGCTATTCGGTCAGGCGCAGACGATTATCTCACCAAGCCCTACCAGAGCGACGCCCTGAAGCTGGCAATTGAAAAAGCCCATCTCTCCAGGCAACTGGTCACCGAAAATCGAAGGCTTGCTGAAGAATTGGGCGCTCGTGAGCAGTTGGTGGATCTCATAGGCGCCTCCGCCAGCATGCAGCGATTGTTTCGCCGGGTGGAGAAGGTGGCGGGCACGGATGCAACTGTCCTGCTCTTTGGAGAAAGTGGTACGGGTAAAGAACTTACGGCTCGCGCACTGCACACGCTTTCCAAGCGAAACAACGGTCCCTTCATTGGTGTGAACTGCGCTGCCGTGCCCGAAGGGCTGCTTGAGGCTGAATTCTTCGGGGCCGAGAAGGGCGCCTACACCGGGGCCGATAAATCTCGGGGCGGCAAATTTGAAGCGGCTAATGGGGGCACGCTGTTTCTGGATGAGATTGGCGAACTGCCCCTAACCATTCAACCCAAACTACTTAGAGCTATCCAGGAAGGCATTTTCACTCGGGTTGGCTCTACCAGGGAAGTGAAGGTGGATATTCGCATTATTGCGGCTACCAACCGAGATCTCAAACAAGAGGTGGCTGAGGGACGTTTCCGGGAAGATCTTTTTTATCGGCTTAACGTGGTGCCGGTCAGTTTGCCGCCGCTTAGGGAGCGCAGAGAAGACATCCCCCGTCTCGTTCGGTTTTTTGTGGCTAGGACTGTGAAACAATACGGGTTGTCGTTTCCCGGATTTACTCCGCCTGTTTTAAAAAAGTTAATAGACTACCCATGGCCGGGAAATGTTCGAGAATTGGCCAATGTGGTTGAAAGGATGATACTTCTCTCGGACGATGACGGCGTGGGCGAAGAAGATCTTCCAAGTGAATTGTCTCAAACCGGGCAGGGCTCGGGCGCCTTTCAGGTGCCGCCGGATGGGTTCTCCTGGGAAGCCCACGAACACGATTGTCTTCGCCAGGCTCTTGAGCTGGCGGCGGGCAATCGCGCAAGAGCCGCCCGATTGCTGGACCTGCCCTACAAAGCCTTTCTCTACCGCCTGGAAAAACACGGATTGGCCTAGGGGATTGTGTGGAATGAAAACGCCTCATTTAGGGATGTATATCCCCAAATGAGGAGATTTTTGGTGATGTGCTTCCTACTTTTTGCCCGATTTAGTCTTTTTTAACAAAGAACAGACCCAAACCCACAAGAGAAAGCAGGGCGCCGCCGCCAAAGAAACCGATCATTTTTCCTGCGCCGGAGGGCTTGCGATTGTGTTCAAGAATGTAGACCTGAGAGAAGTCGATTCCAGGGTAGCTTTCTCTCATGATTTTCAATTCATCGCCGCTCAGCTTTTCGATTTCATTGATGACCATGCCTTGAATGGTGTCTGCCTCAGCCACAGCGGAAAATTTGGCCTCGTTGTTCATGTCCGAGCTTTTTACCACCAGATTGATGTTTTGGGGCATGGGAAGATTGGCGCTATTGATTTCCTGGCCTTCCATGGAATCCAAATACGCTTTAAGTTTGATATGGTACGGCCCATTTAGGGGAACTGCGGGGATCCAGACTGTCTCCATATCGTTTTCCTCGCCTTCATATACGTAGGCCTGTTGGAGCATCATGAAATCGGAAATCACGACATGAGCGTTTTCACCCGGACCATTGCCCACCAAATCTGCGCAAGAAATTTCTTGGGCGTCTGATGAGGCTATGCCTTTTAATTTCACTTCTTCGTAGCCTCTAAATCCCAAAAAGATTCCCAAGCCAATCAACAGTAATTTAAATCGCATATTTTTCTCCAGTTCTTATCTTTTAGAATATTAGTCCCTGCATATTTCAGGGGAGGGATTGGCCTGTTTAGTTTTACCAGGCAGAGGGGTAAATAC
>JBNKOV010000682.1:0-3578 GCA_050294955.1 Holophagae bacterium | reverse complement strand
TTTTAGGAATAATGGCGTTGATAGGCAGGTTCATCTTCATAACGAACAAGACCATACCATGTTCCTGGCCGTGAGAGAACCCATTGTTTCACCCAAAGAAAACCTTCTTGGGGGAAATCACGTTAGATCATGACATAGAGCGTGAGGAGGAAGGCTTGAGCTTAAACAAAGGCGTTTATATTGGATTCATGTTGGTCACGGCGCTGGGGTTTGTTGGAGCAGAAGAGCCACCCAATTTCGACAACATGCTGAGATCCGACTCCTTGCTCAAGGATGTCCCTCCCCGTTGGGCGATGGCAGATCGCATGGCCTATCACAAAGTGCCTGGCGTGGCCGTGGCTGTGTTGAAAAACGGGCGAGTTGTCGATGTCAGAGGATTCGGCGTATTGGAGGCCGGCGGCGATGAGAGGGTTGACGAGAACACCGTCTTCTCGGTTGGTTCCGTCTCCAAGATGGCCGCCGCAGCGCTCACCTTGAAATTGGTGGAGGCGGGTCTGCTGGATTTAGACCGAAACGTAGACGATTACCTCACCAGTTGGAAGACGCCCAAAAGCGATCTGGCCCCCAAAACCGGCGTCACCCTGCGCATGCTCATGAGTCATACCGCAGGATTTAACATACACGGTTTTCCGGACTTCTACCCAGGCCAGGAACTCCCCACAGCAGTTCAAACCCTCACGGGAGAGGCCCCGTCTAGAACAGGTCAATTACAATTCCTGTTCAGCCCGGGCGAGCGTTACAAATACTCCGGCGGCGGCATTACGGTAGAGCAGTTGGTCATCTCCGACGCTGCAAAAGAGGCTTTTGAAGAGGTCGCCAGAAAACGCCTGTTCCAACCGGCAAAAATGACCCGCAGCACCTTCCAAAACCCGCTCCCCGCCAGCCACGGCAACATAGCAAGGGCCCACGACCGCATGGGCAAACCCACTGCAAAGCCAAGGGGTTGGGAGGCCATGCCAGAAATGGGCGCCTCAGGACTTTGGACCAGCGCCAATGATATGGGGAAATTCGTGGCCCTACTCATCAAGAGTTACCAAAAAGACGGCGGCTTCCTGAAAAGAGAGTTGGCCCTGGAGATGATGACCGAGGTCGCCACGAGCTGGCACGGATTGGGGCCGCGATTAAACGGCGAGGGCCGAACCCGTTATTTCCACCACGGCGGCTCCAACAACAGCTACAAAGCCTGGATGGAGGGACATTTAGAGACCGGCGACGGTTTGGTGGTATTGACAAACGGGGCTAATGGCCATAAGCTGCACCAGGAAATTCGCAATGCGGTAGCCGACGCCTATGGTTGGGAGATCAACAAGCCCATAGAAGTAAAGCCCCTCTCCATTCCCCAAACCCTGCTTTCCAGTTTTGAAGGCCAATTTGAACCGGACCCAACCTTTCCAACCGAGCTGAGAAACCAAATGGTGGGCGGATTCTATGATTCTCCGGTGAAAATAGCCATGGAAGACGACGCGCTCAAGCTTGTGAGAACGGACCGTAGCGGGGCTTTCAATTTACTGGCGCTTGCCCCAAACCGTTACCTTATTTCGGGTTTTGGGAGAGGCAGTGAAAAAGCTGTAATCCAATTCCACCGCAATGTGCATGGCCAGGTAAAAGCCTTCTCCTTGCGCTTTAACGGCTTCATTTCCCTGTACAAGAGGGTCGAAAAGCCTCATTAGAGAACGGAACTTCAGGGCGCTGTTTTGAAATAGACCAGCAGTGTCCTGAAAGTTTCAGGGGGATAGCTTTTGGAAACGGCCAGACTCGTAGCGCCGTATTGATTGCCGTACTCGTCGCTCACAATCGGAGTGTTGGGCGTTGGCTTTACAAGAATCCTGGCTATTTTCGAATTTGAAAGCCGTGTCATTTCAGAGGGTTGAGATACACCATCTGCATCTGCGTCCAACCAGAGGTAGAGGTGTTCCCAAATAGAGTCTCGTTCAGTGATGGCGAGATCCCCATTTCCGCCGTGTTCTTTTTTGTCATATAAAGCCAGTAGGTCGAACCCATTATGAGCTTCCACGTCCTCAAAGCGAGAAGCGCCTGCCGCGCCAAACAGTTCGACGCCGCCATCCACCAGAGCGTTCTGATTCATGTCATATACAAGAAAGGCGTTGTTGTCATGGGGTTTCACCCACTGGAAGGCTTCGGGATTGCCGGACCCATTCAAATCAAAAACAACGGGGTTCTCCTCGCCCCCCATGCTAAAGAAAATGCCGTCATGACCCATATCAATAAGCAAGGCGTCAAAATCCTGAGCTGTTGCAGCCCATGCAACGCTAAAGATGAGTAAATTAATCCATGCTTTCAACGAATGCCTCACGCCTTGATTTCTTAAAATGCTTACACAGCGCTTCTGTTTGAGTGACCAGTTCATCAAACCGCTCAATTCCGTCTAGCAGCGGCGCCCCGCCCAATGTATAAACACGATTGAACGAGCCATCGGAGTTTTCAGAAAAAATATGCGACGGGTCCACTACGTAGTAGGATCTTAACTCGTCATTAGGTCTTACATTCTTAAAGACTAGCAACCGCTGACCTACTTCAGGAGTGAAAGAAAAATTGTCATCCCTTCCACAAAAGGACAGATCTCCAATCCGAAAGGAGGCATTGGGGTAGAACATATGGAAACGCCCTTCGGTTTGGTCCTTTGGAGACCTCACCCAGCTTTCCACATCAACAGATAAGGTGATCGCGGGTGTTGTTCCCTGAAAAAAGCCAGGAGTCAATTTCTTAATTCGGACCACCGCTATAGATCGGTTTTGTTCCAAAAGCTGTCGATAAGTAAGAGCAGGAAAATTACATATTCCCAAACTACCATTTATCAGACAATCCGGCAGCTCGTCTCTCTTAAATTTGCTCTTCTCCCTATCAATCCACTGAGTAAACCCATCCCAACTCGCCAGTTGTTCATGGTTAATGGTTTCACGAACGGAGAGCCCATCTTTCTTAAAAGAAAGAGTGTCATCCAAATATTGCAAATTGTCGGCAGAGAGCCAAAGTACATATCCAGTTTGAGGAGTTCTTAAAACGTCGGGCAGATCTTGACCTACCACTCTCGGACCAACCACTAGAGCTGCAATACATATAAAACAAGTCCAAAAAGAACGAAAATTCATACTGCACCCTTAGAACTAAGTCACACTTTCGCTCAAAATTGTAACACATAGTAAAGAACAAATCAACATCACCCTTAGTATTTTGACTTTTTAGGTGGTGCGAATCTTCAGTTCGCCACTTGTAGACGAAATGGTTGTCATTAATGGACGATTCTAAAGGAGATGTTGATGATGGCGAGGCACTGCCGGAGACCCTTCAATTGCTCCAAGGATATGGGATTTTGGGGCCGAGGGAATGCCCTACTGGCGATTTTGGGAGGCATGAGGTGCTGATTTCAGGTGTTGACCTTGGGTAGTTTTCTCGTGGACACGCCCAATAGGCCCAAAGTTGCTAATGGCCGCAACCCTATTATTTGGATATAGATCCTTCTTTTGTGGAAATGCGTCCCTGGCTTGTGCAAGTTTTGCGGCCTTTTGAGCAAGTTTTTCGCTGGTTTGGGGATCTTTTTCCTCGGCTTGGTCAAGTGC
>JBNKOV010000681.1:0-3581 GCA_050294955.1 Holophagae bacterium | reverse complement strand
ATCACAGCTCCATAATTTTGTGATGTCAAACGGCGTATTGGACACGGATATGATCCTGCAGGCCTTCAAAAATGGGGATCAAAGCCTAATGCCGGCCATTGAGCGCTCCGGGCGTTACCTTGGTATCGCAGTTGCCAATCTCATCGGTGTGCTGAATATCAAACATGTTCTAATTGCGGGTAGCCTCTCCAGATTTGGCAATCCTCTGATTCACGCGATTCGAACGGAAGTAAAGCAACGAACCCTGCCAGGTCTTTTCGCTGAGACCCATATTGAGGCGGTCTCCCTTAGCCAGAATATAGTAACTCTGGGCGCCGGCGCCATGGTGATGAGCCATGAACTGGGCATTGTTTGAGATGGCCTGGTCTTTGGATTTATTTGCTTGAAAGGCTACACGCCCCTGGTTCTTTGAACCAACTGGAATCCGCATTTACCGTGTAGAGCCTTTCGATTCCGCCAGTATTGTAAAATCTCAAAAAATCCCTTGCCAAGCGGGTTAGAGTATGGATAATGAGATATTTAGCGGTATTAACTAATGCTAGTTAGGTGGGGTTGTGTTCTCCGCAGTCCGCTGAGTTGAGTACCTAAATATTGTTAGGCGGTTGGGAATCGGATGGTTAAGGCCATCTTCCCATTTCTGGCGGTGAATCATGTGGCGGAATTTTGGATGGATCAACGGGCTTTCAATGACCATTTTCCTGGCGACTTTTGTTGCCAGCGCGTGTGTCAGGGGCGGCGAAATGAAAAAAATTAAAGCCCAGCGAGATTGGTCTGACGCCATTATCTATTTTGTAATCGTAGACCGCTTTGCGGATGGCAATACAGGGTCAAATAGGAATGTAGACCTGAAGGGCAAGGGAACCTTTCATGGGGGCGACCTGGCCGGGCTCACACAACAACTCGATGAGATTGCCGATCTGGGCGCGACTGCAATTTGGATTACGCCTGTGGTTAAAAATATCGACCATTATGTCAGCGAGGTTGGCTTTCCCGATTGGGCCTATCACGGCTATTGGGCAGATGATTTTTATCAGATTGATGACCGGTTTGGCAGTGAGGCCGATTTAAAGAATCTGGTTGACGAGGCCCATGCTCGGGGAATAAAAGTTTTGTTGGATGTGGTCTACAACCACGCGGGTTATCAATCCGCCTACACCAAGAAGCCTAACGCCAACGAATGGATGAGAACGGGGCGACGAGAAAGTCTTTGCGGAGATGATGACCTAACCAGCTGCCTCGCCGGTCTGCCTGATTTTAAAACCGAAAAGCAGGAGGTTGCGGATTACCTGATGGGCGCTCATCTCGGGCTGGCGAAGCGGGTGGGTTTAGACGGGTTTCGTCTCGATACGGTAAAACATGTAGACCATCCCTTCTGGCAGGATCATAGAGACAGAGTGAACACTGAGCTGGGCGATGATTTCTTCCTGCTCGGTGAAGTTTGGGGCGGCAGCGAAACGGTTCTGGATCCCTGGTTCGTGAACGACGAAATGAACGCAGGGTTCGATTTTGGCTTTAAAGGCAGTGTTCAGGGGTTTGTCCAAGGCAGGGGGCGCACCATCGCCTTTAGCCGCTATCTCATGAAAAGACACCGAGTTCGGAAGGGTTACTACTTGTCTCACTACCTGTCCTCCCACGACGTTCCTGGGGCCTTATGGGAACTGAAGGGCAATCGTGACTTGTTTAAACTCACCGTTGCGTTGCAAATGACCACTCTTGGCATCCCCTGCATTTTTTACGGAGAAGAGGTGGGCCGCATTGGCGGAGATTGGCCAGATAATCGTAGCGATATGCCCTGGGGGGATCGAGACATTAAACCGGGCGCAGGTAAGCCTCGGGATGAATCCATGCGTGACTATTATAAAAAACTCATCCAGATACGGAGAGCGCATCCCGCGCTTTCCGGGGGCTCCTATAAGGAGCTGTCCACCGAAGGCGATTTGTTAGTGTTTGGCAAGGAAAAAGACGGAGCAACTGTTTGGGTTGCAGTGAACCGGGGAAGGGAAGCGGCTTCGGTTGTTTTACCAGTTCCCGAAGCCTGGAAGGGGAAGGCCGTTCATGACGCCCTCTCCGGCGCAAAAGCTAAAGCTAGTGAGGCGGGTATGAAATTGGAGACGCCAGCTCAATCTGCTCAAATCTATGTACTGGTCCAATAACGAGGCGGAATACTATGTCGGAAATCAAGTTGGAAGGGGTATGCAAGCGGTTTGGAGATGTTTCGGTCATTGAAGACCTGAATTTGACAATAATGGATAGGGAATTCATGGTTTTGGTAGGTCCTTCCGGCTGCGGAAAATCCACAACATTGCGCATGATTGCTGGCTTGGAATCGGTCTCCGATGGGAATCTCTTTATTAACGATAGAATAGTAAACGATCTTCAGCCCAAGGATCGAGATGTGGCCATGGTTTTCCAAAGTTATGCGCTCTATCCCCATATGAATGTTAGGGATAATATCTCCTTTGGACTTAAGGTCCGGAAAACGCCAAAGGCTGAAATCGAGAAACTGGTTTCCGAAGCAGCAGAGACCTTGGGCCTGACCGATCTTTTAGACCGGAAACCCAAGGCCCTATCGGGCGGTCAGCGTCAGCGGGTAGCCCTAGGTCGAGCCCTCGTGCGCAAACCCTCTGTGTTCTTGTTCGACGAACCCCTCTCCAACCTGGACGCGGAGCTTCGGGTTCAAATGCGAGCTCAAATAAGCAAACTGCAGAAAAGACTGCAAATTACATCGGTTTATGTAACCCATGATCAGGTGGAGGCCATGACCATGGGCCATCGCATTACGGTAATGAACAAGGGCGAGATCATGCAGGTGGGCACGCCGCTTGAATTGTATGAAGCGCCCCAAAACCTCTTTACTGCCCGGTTCATTGGCACGCCGCCCATGAATGTGTTGGAAGGTTCTTTTAGCCAGGATGGCCGCTCAATCCATTGTAAAGACGGTTTGAGACTGCCTTTGCCGGAAAACCTCTTTTCAACAGGAAAAAAGCACAGTGGTCGCCGCGTCATAGCGGGGATTCGGCCCGAGAAGGTCAGCGCCGCAGAAGAAGAAACGCCGGAGTCGCCATTTGTGGATTTTGAGAATGAGGTTGATGTTGTAGAGCCTTTGGGTCATGAGGTCGTAACTCATACTCGGGTCGGTGAAGACAAGATTATCGCCAAGCTGCATTCCCACCACATTCCCGGGCTGGGAGATCGAATCAAATTTCGAATAAATTGTGAGAGTATTCACCTTTTCAATCCGGAAACCGAACAACGCATGTAGTAGGGAAATATACATTTATGAGGGAGACCATCATGGATAGAAAACACAGATTTATAATAAAGGCTATCGCTATTTCATGCCTTTTCCTAACCTTCTTCGATGTCTTTGCCTTTCAGGATAAGGAGCTTGTGGTTTGGCACTCCTATCGCGGCCAGGAAAAGGAAGCCATGTTGACGGTAATCGACCAATTCAACAAAAAGGTTTCGGGTAAGGGGATTAGGGTGAAAGGACTTGCCATTCCCTACGACGCCTATCCCGACAAGGTGACAGCAGCCATTCCTCGGGGCAAAGGTCCCGACATCTTCATTTTCGCCCAAGA
>JBNKOV010000680.1:0-3582 GCA_050294955.1 Holophagae bacterium | reverse complement strand
ACTGCGCAAAGGGCGATGAGCTGCATGTGGAGTTGAACGGAGCGATAATCGACTCCAAGAAGTCCGACCGTGGAGTCTGCGTGCCCAACCTGCCAGGTCAATCCGAGATCATTTTCAACAAGCCGCCATCCAAGAATGGCCTTGATTTGGAACTGATTAAGGGCAACCTGAGCATGGAGCGAAAGTCCGGTTCGGAGTCCAAATTCCTCTTGGAAGATCTGAAGGCGACCATGGCCTCATCTGGCGCTTTAGATCTTGCCAACCACAAGCTCACCAACAATCAGTGGCTTGCTTTATACAGAGGCGAGTTGTCCTGGCAGGCCGGGGACGCGAACGGCTCCCTATCGGCCGGGGAAGGCCTGGTTCTCAGTACAGATAAAACCTGGTCGGTGATTTCACTGCCTTTGGCTCCTCACACCTCTCATCCCGCGGATCAACAGACCGTGAATGGCGCAAATGTGGTCTTTCGGTGGTTGGGCTCTCCTGACTATATCTACCAAATCCAGGTGAGTAAAACAAAAGATTTTAAAGAACTCGATTACGACCGGATCGACTTAAAGGGCGGCGAAGCCGTAACCAACTTGCCACCCGGCGCCTATCTATGGCGAGTGCGCGGATTCGCCAAGGGCTCAGTTCCCGGCCCCTTCTCTGCACCATCCTTATTTACCGTAGAGCAACCAGGCGAGAATGCCAACAAGACCGATGAACCGCCCCAAACGAGAGGCCCCTATATCCGTGGCCTTGATGTGGAAGTTATCAGCGATACGGTCATTGTCACGGGCCGCACCAAACCTGGCAGCAGGATCTCCGTAAACGGGACCACGGCCATGGTTGAGGAAGACGGCTCCTTTCGGGCCATTATCAATTTTACCAGCAGTGGCTTGCACAAGGTTATAACGAAATCCGTAAGCTCCGATTCCAGCGCTGAAACGGTGGTCGAAAAAAAGGTGAAAATTCACATCCGATAAGACCCCAACCTGGATTTTCCAATATTGGTTTTCAGAATTGCCATCTCTCTAAGGATAGCAACAGAAACACCGCCAGCCATGGCCGGCCTTCAATCGGTCAAAACAAGCCAGGCTTCTTGGATAACACCCCGGCATGTAGAAACGTCTCAAGTACTTCGACAAACGCCTTGTATTATGATTGCGTCTAGAATAATAGCAGGTTTCGATTTTCAGTCGGCCTGTTTCCTGGCAGACGCTTTCATAAAGCTTAGAAAAATAACCAAGGTCTGGAGAAAGGCGGAACCACAACGCGCGGTCCCGCCTTTTGTTTTTCCGGTCGCTGAACGGACCGGTGGGTTTTAGAGTTTAGGGAACGGGCAACCAGCGAACGCCGTCGGCAATCACATGGCCAGGGGCATCATTGGATAGGATAACCCGAGCCGTTTCGCCAGCGCTGTAGGAGAAGGTCCCGAGAAGAACCCACTCCCCGCCGTTCTTTTTCTGGTCCACGGTCACCAGCGTCTGAACGCCGTTTGCTTCCACAAGATAGGGCGCATTGGCAGGACGGTTGGGATGAGAAGTCCAACGAGCATAGACCTCGTAGCTGCCCGCAACAGGGATCGGCGTAGACCAGACCGCGCTATCGTTCCCATTACGAGAAGTAATGTACTGGTAGTTGGATCCCAGATAACCCGCAATCTTGGTGGATTCCTTCCATTCACCGTAGTTCAGAAATCCGGAATCACCGTTGTCCACAACCACTTCCCCAGCAACCGGTTGCAGGCGAACAAGTTGAATTGCATCTGCGATCACAAAACCGTCCGCATTATCGTCCAGGGTCACTGCATAGTCAGCGCCGGATGTAAATGCGTAGGTTCCCAGCAGCTTAAAATCACCGCCGTTATAGCGTTGATCCACAACAACCGTGTCCAAACCACCATCGTGGCCAATCACGTATGCCGCATTGGAAGCGCGATTGGGATGGGAAGTCCATCTCGCGTAAACCGCATACACGTCGGATTGAAGCACCTGGAAATTCCAGGCAGCCGACTCAAGACCAACCCCAGCGTCATTGTACTGATAGTCCTCGGGATAATAACCCGAAACAACCGTGGACAATGGCCATGATCCGTTGGCCTCGAAGCCTGCGTCTCCGTTGTCAATGATAACCTGATCAACCGTGGGAGGCTCCGGTTCGTGGCGCTCCCAACGAATGGCGTCGGCTATCACGTAACCGTTCGCATTATCGCTGAGCGACACGTCATAGGAAACCCCGCCAGTGAAGTTGAAGGTCCCGAGACGATACCACTTCCCGCCATTTCTTGTCTGGTCCACAACAACCTGACGATCCGCGCCGTCGTGGCCAACCGTGTATGTGGCGTTGGTAGCCCGATTCTCATGAGCGGTCCAGCGCGCGTAGATGCGGTATTGGCCGGACGCCGGAATGTCGAACGACCAGGAAGCCGAATCGGCGCCCGAACCCGCCTCATTGAATTGATAGTTGTCGGCCCAGTAGCCACTGACCACCGTGGAAGGCGTCCATTCGCCGGTTGCAGAGAAACCAGCGTCCAGATTGTCTACAATGCCTTCCGTAGCAGGTGGTTCCGGACTGATGAAAGCAACAATGCCATCGTGATCAGAAGACCGCAACGGCGTGGTGGGATCGCTGCTGAAGGAAGCGGGCGCGTCTGAGTTGGCGCGACCGAACTCAACACCGCTCACCAGAGCTTGCAAGTTCTCGTTGGTAAGCAGATGATCAAGCGTCTGACCATTTCCACCAAAGTTGTAGCTGTAGCGCTCGGAGGGATCCAAGCCAAGAACCTGATTCACCAGATTAGGCTCCAGGTAATCGGTTCCGGGAAGCAACGCCCCCAGCGGATCCAAATCACCCGTGAGAATGCCCATGCTGTCAACATAACCATCGGTAAACTCAAACGCGTTGAAATCACCCATCACAGCAAGGTTGATGTCGGGGTCGTTGACTTGAAGGTCTTGGATGAATTGAGCAATATTTTCGGCCTGCTCCAAACGTTTCTGGCGAACGCGTCCGCCGTCTGAGGCATCCTCAATATTGTTCAAAGACCGGTTGTGAATGGCGATCAAGCTAATAGGCAACGGCGCAGCGCCGCCAACATAAACGCCATCCAATAACAGGGGCGGTCTGTCGTGAAGCGGGGTTTGCCCGCCATTCCAATCGAACATAAGATTGGGTTGAATCTGGGTAACCGCGTTGACCTGAACGGTGGGCTGCACCAGGAAGCCAACGTCAATACCGCCGATATCGTTTCCTTCTATCACATAGGCCGTATAGGTCAAGCTGGGATCGTCCAGGGCAATTTGATCCGCGAGATCTTCCAGAACCGCAAGGTTCTCAACCTCGGAAACCGCCAGAACATCAGGGGCTCCAAGGACATCTCTGATAAGAGAAGAAAATTTCGCCAGTCTATCCAAATAGCCCTGAGGATCGGGCTGATCAAGGAACAACCGCAGCAGATTCTGAGAACCAATGGAAAACTCACCTGCCTCTTTAGCTCGAACCGCACGAGGCATTTCGGCCTGTTCCACCGACACCTGGGTAGGCATCATTTTATAGGCGCCGAAGGTGTAGGTTAAAGGACCAACCGCGTCTACCAGA
>JBNKOV010000679.1:0-3583 GCA_050294955.1 Holophagae bacterium | reverse complement strand
GGTCAACTCCTGGATTTTGTGGGTAATTTTTAAAAAATGGCGTTCACGTGTCGAAACTGGCGGATACTTTTTAAATCTGGCGGTTAACTCATAGATCTGGCGTTCATCTGTTGAAACTGCTGGACGCCTTTCAAATCTGCCGGATAAATCTCGAACAGAGGGGTTCAGGTTTGGGGCGTGTTGAATTCCTGAAATTTCCATCTTTACCTCTATATCTGATAAAATAATGGCGTCAAGATAGGAGATTTCACCATGGTCCTTTACCATATCGGATTTCTATTAGCATTTGTTATTCCCAGCTTGTCGATTTTGGGTTACCTGTTGGGAGGGGCTTGGAATTTCCTGACCCTTGGCGTGGTGTTTGTTGTGGTCCCCATCCTGGATCCCATTTTGGGACGTCGGTTAGCTAATTTCAGTGATTCGGCAAATGGTCGTTTGAAAGACGATCTCTTTTTTCGTCTGGTGACATGGCTTTATGTACCCATGCAATTGGGCTTGGTGATATGGGGTGGAATGATGGTGGGCTCCGGAACCATGACTGTCTTGGAAACCATTGGCTTTGTGTTGTCTATGGGAACGGTGACGGGCGGTGTGGGCATTACTGTGGCTCATGAATTGGGTCACCGCTCCGGTCAGTGGGAACAGAACCTCGCCAAGACCCTGTTGATGTCGGTTTGCTACATGCATTTTTTTATCGAACATAATCAAGGCCATCACTCCCGTGTAGCCACGCCTCAGGACCCCGCTTCGGCTCGGTTTGGAGAATCTCTCTATCGCTTTTATTTTAGAACGGTTGTCCATTCATTCACTCACGCTTGGGCTCTAGAGAAGAAGCGGTTGGGCAGGAAGGGTCTTTCCACGGTTTCCCTACGCAATCGCATGATTCGCTACATGCTGGCCCCGCTGCTTTTTGCCAGCCTGATTGGCCTCCTGGCTGGACCCATGGGCGTCGTGTTTTTTCTCGCTCAAAGCGTCGTGGCCTTCACACTTCTGGAAATGGTAAACTACGTCGAGCATTACGGTCTCTCCAGGAAAGAGCTGGGATCGGGCCGGTATGAGCGTGTCACGCCGCTACATTCCTGGAATGCCTCAGAAATGCTCACCAATTTCCTGCTGTTTAATCTTCAACGGCATTCCGACCATCATGCATTTGCGAACCGGCGTTACCAGGTGTTGCGTCATTGTGATGAAAGTCCCCAACTTCCCACGGGTTACGCCGGAATGATCCTTCTCGCCATGGTCCCGCCTCTTTGGCGCAGGGTCATGGATCCAAAAGTTGAAGAAGCGCGACTTCGGATCAACATGGCCTAGGCAACCTTGTGGTTTGGATTACGAATAACATATTATCAGGCGTGGGTTGCTCTGACAGAAAGGGAGTATCAATGAAGGCACATCGCACCATGTTATGGGTGGTCATGATTTCGTTTTTTACGGTTTGGTTCGTTTTACCAGTTTTGTTGCCCATGTCCAGGCCCTTTGTTTTCGCCGCCACCCTGCCATTTCGCAACGTGGGAATCTTTGTTCATGAAATGGGTCACGGGCTGTTTACTCTTCTCACAGGGGGCTCGTTCTACTGGTTTCAAATGGAGTTTATGAAAGGCGGCGTTGCAGTAACCTCTGGAGGCTTACGCCCGGCAACCCTTGCTGGCGGCCTTCTGGCGCCAACCCTGTTTGGGGCGCTCCTTCTGCAGGCATCCACTCGCACGGTTAAAATCAAGCGGGTGTTGTGGTGCATCACTGCCTTTTTTATCGTGGGCGTGTTCTACATGATCAAACCCCTGTTCCTATCAAGCGAAGCCTATCCTGGTTTGGAAAACTGGCATATGGGATATCTGGTCAGTGTTTCCCTTCCTATAGGAGCGGCCTTTCTGTTCTGGAAAATCGCTGCTTTTGGCGAAGGCGTTCAACGATTTTTTGTACAGTTCATGGGTATTTTGATGTGTTATTCCGGGTTTAGCGACTGGCGATACATCTTCATGTTTGATCAGTTGCCCAACGGTCTATATTCTGATTCAAGAGCCTTTGCTTCTATGTTCTGGCCAGGGGGGCCTGAAAGCGTGCCCTATTGGCTGTTTTTCGCCACGGCTGCAGGAATTATGGTTTTTAATCTAGGCCTCATGATCTGGGGCGCCTGGCGCGCGCTGAAAAGCCCCTCAGTTTCCGGCCGGCCTTCGGGCGAAATTCTTAAACGAGCCGAATTCGAGGCGTGATTTTTAAGTTGAGTCAAGAAATAAACATGCTCATTAAAGCCTTGTACACAAGGTATATAATGATAAAGATGGCCGAAATGGAAAGGACAAAAAGCAGGGTGAGGTAGGCGAGCCTCAGCACACTCATGATCCCAATTTGAGTCTTCACCAGCATTGTTCTCCAGTGGAAGGGCGCGCCATTTTCATAAAAGGCCAATTTGAGGAATTCCCGCCTGTAGTGGCCGGTTGGCATTTGGAAGGTATTTTTCTTCAGGGCCTTGAGCCATAATGCGAAACGGGGAAAGGTGCGCTTTTTCAGGTTGCCCTTTAGCTGAGGCCAGTTCTTGATTTTTTGACGATTTAGGGAGATTTCCTCCCGCATGGTCTCCACCAGGTTCTGTTGAACTGAGAGTGGACCGTCGAATTGTTCCTGAATTTTGGATTCCAAATCGTTCATGGTCTACTCCCATGCCTTCAGGCGTCCTAACCGCCTTTTTGCCAGTGCTCTGGCTTGCTGCAACGCCTTCACCTCTGTGGCGATGTCGTCCATCAATTGAAGTCGTTTCTTTTCGGAAACAGCGAGTTGGCGTCGAATGCGTTCTTCGGTTTCCTCCTCTCGGTTTCGTGTTTCAAGGGTAACCTGGGAAATGGAGGCTTTAGCTTGCTTCACTTCACCGACCAGTCCACGCATCTCCTGCTCAACTCGTTTCCATTGTTCCAGTTCCGAATCGAGGTCGCGAATTTTCCCAATGAGTATGTAGGTGCGGTCCATGGTGCGATTCAACCGGTCAGTAAGGGTTCGAGTCATGGTATTGGTGGTGTTCGCGATGGACTCACTGGCTTTGAGGGCCGCTTCTTCCAAAGACCACGCGGTCTCCTTCTCCTGCTTTAACAGATCTGCGGCAAGCGCCTGTCTGGATGCGGATTGGGCCATGTTCTGAATTAGATCCTCTACACCTAAACTTTGATGCAAAACCAGGTTGTCGGTCAGCCAACCGAGCCTCATGCGCAGGGGCGCGAATTGATCCCGGTCCAATACCGAGAGATGAAGGCGCTTGCCGTGGCCGGGCTGGCCATCGAACAGATAGATGGGGTTTGGCGGTATTTTTTGGGAGTTGGGGTCGTCTTTAAACCAATGCGCCATCACCCTGCGCAAATAAGCGTCCATGCTTTGGGGATCCCAATGATGCATGGTTGGCGTGAGTGCGGTTCCCTGCGGGGTAAAGACTAAAGCGCTGGTCTCCCGGCTGTGATAATATTGCGCCCAAAAGGGATCTGGCTCGAAGCGCATGGTTTGCCCATTGGGTTCCTGCCAGAGGAGAATGGGGTCCAGCTCCGACATGACGGCTTGATCGGGATCTACGAACAAGAAATGAGAACCGGCTGGTTCTTCG
>JBNKOV010000678.1:0-3585 GCA_050294955.1 Holophagae bacterium | reverse complement strand
TGGTTGGATTCAGGCCGGTTTACACCACATATTGCGCCAGTCAAGAACCACAACCCCAACAAGACTACGAACCCAGAATCGGAACTATTGAACAGTGTTTTAGATCTAGTTGGAAGTGATGAACGAATGGCATGCTACAACTTGGATGGATTCTCTGGACTGAAATACTTCCAGGGCTTTAAAGAAAGCGGCATGCTTTCCTTGCACAGATTCTTCAATTGTGAATCCCAAATTGGTTTTTGGGCCTTCGATCTTCATGGAGACATTTTCGCATGTTGGGACGCTGCGGGTATTAAAGAGATGGCAGTAGGAACATACTACCCTGAACTGAAAATTGACCAGGACAAACTCGCGCCATGGAGAGAAAGAACCTCTTTGGATATCGAAAGCTGTCAGGGTTGCAAATCCCAACCTCACTGTGGAGGCGGTTGTCAATTTTTAGCCTATGAGCATGAAGGGAAATTCCTTGCTTCCAATTGCGACTCTATGATGGAAGGCTATGTCCAGGCTATTAAGAAAAACGCCGATTGGCTTTTACAAAGAGCAGACGCCGGTGACCACGCAGTAGGTTTGGTTACGGAAGGCGGGGTTCGCCACATGGTAACTTGCCAATTTGGACTAGAAGACGCTCCAGTTGATGTTGTGAATTGCGGTTAATTATTCATGGGAGAGGAGATATGAAAGCCCCAATACAACAGCGTCTTTTGAAGATGCTCTTTTTCCTCGATTATGAAGACCCGACAGGAGGGAGTTTCATCAACTCCCCGGGTCTGCTTCCTCTTATTGGCCATGTCCGGAACCAAGGATTTCTAATAGACTTCATTGCCAATAAAAATGAATTGTATGAGGCGATTAAAAAGCCTGATATAGATGTTGTGGGAATTTCCTCTATGGAACGATTACTGCACAGAACCATACCCATAGCAAGAAAGGTTCGAGAAGCACGACCCGATGTAATTATGATGATAGGAGGAAACGCGCTTTCTCCTTTTGTGCTTGATCTAGCGGGCGGACTTTTTGACATCGCAGTATTGGGTGAAGCCGAGCATACTTTGCCAGCCATGTTGAGAGAAATAGCAAAGTCACGGTGCTTGCAGTATGATCCACACCCGGATCCAGACCCGCAAATGCTTGGCCAACCACAAAAAGTCAGTGTTGCCGACAAAGGGGGCGCTCTTACGCAGGTTGAAATCCAGAATCTGTTTAACTCCGCCTTCCCAAGACCTATTCCCGGTCCCTTTCCAGACATGGTCGGGATAAGCAATGTTTTCATCAGGGATTCCCATGAAGGCGTAGTGTGGAAAATTCCCAAACCAGAACCTGAAGATCCAAGTCTTATACCCTATCTTGATCCCGCGCCTTTCAATGAGGAGCTTGACGAGACCTTCGTTATGCCGTGGGACGTCATAGAAAAAGAAGGCTGGAAGCATCTGGAACTCTACGTTCAAAGAGGTTGCCGTTGGGGTCGCTGTCATTTCTGCTCAGTGGCAGACCGCGCAATAAGGGTGACCTCCCCCAAAGTAGTGGTAGATACGATCGAAGAAGCCTCAAAGCGTGGAGCAGAGGTTATTTCATTTGCAGATGACCTTTTTGTTCAAAGGCCAAAATGGAATTCGGAGGTTTTGGGTGAAATTGTAAATCGCAATATTAAGATATCACTTACTGCGCAAACAATGGCGACGCGTTCAGTGTGGTCTTTGCTCGATCAAATGAAACAAAGCGGCTTTTATGAAATGTGTTTTGGAGTAGAAACCCTGGATCCAAATAGAGCACAGGCAATGAGAAAATCCTTTAATGGAAGGCTCTATGTAACACACGCGCAAGAAACCGTCAGGCGAACTGCTGAAGCAGGTATATTTCCTCTCCTATATCTGATTATGGTGGATCCTAATTCAACTCTGAAAGGCATTGTGAGAGAATTAGTTAGCGTATTGAAATTGATAGAAAATGTGTATCGCCATACTGGGGTCGCGCCTAAACCTTCATACTCGCTGATGATGCTCCCTGTAGCATGCACCTCTGTGGTGAATTGGCATGAATGCACCAGCAACAAGGTATCCCTTGGTCAACGGGAAATCGAAATCCCTGCGGAATTTTTGGTTTCGCCCGACATTGCCAATTACCTTTCCAAGATAGACAAGGCGACAAACGGCTTGCGCTACCCCCGGGAAAACCTGGCTGCGTTTGAACATTTCCTCAACATTGCGAGGGATTTAGCAAAAGAAATGGATCATCAGGACCGTGAGGATATTGAAACGCATGCTTCTGAGGGCTTAACTCTGTTTCACAAACTCTGCAAATGTTTGGATCAGGATGCCCATGACACGGCCAACCTGGTGTACACCCAAATGGCTAGAGGAGAAGGTGTCAATCCCCTGAAAACCGACTACCGACGCTTTGGAGGATATTACAAAGGCATGGCGATATTCTATCAAAGACTCCAAGCATTGATGAATGGAAAGGTAGAAATAGTGAATTCTAAAGAACATGCAAAACGAGGAAAAGTTGGAGAGCCCGTATGAAACTGAATCTGATTTGCATGCCATTTCAGCTAACAGGAATTTCCTCACTTAGCATTGCCCTGCTCGCAACCTATATCAGGGAAAATGGTTTCGAGGTAGAAGAGAGTTATTTCCACTTTAAATTCAGTGAAATTTTTGGATTGGATCGCTATGCAGAAATCGCCAATAGCGGCCCAAACGACACTCTGGTTGGGGAACTTCTCTTTTCAGAGGCTCTGCACGGTGAGATAAAAGATGAGACAGTAAGTAACGCCTTGAATCGGCATTTTGGCAAATATGACGAGCGGCGGCGCAAAATACAGGAATTCGGTAATTATTGTCTTGGCCAATTAAGAACCAAGTCTACCGAAATCATGGGATTCACCACATCCAGCAACCAGTTGTTACCCTCCATTTGGCTTTCCCAACTCATCAAAAAACAAATGCCCCATGTTCAAATCGTCTTAGGCGGTTCAGCTTGTTCACAACCCATGGGACAGCATATCTTCAATCACTATAAAGAGGTAGACTACATTGTCAGTGGTTTTGGAGAAGCGCCGCTCTTAAACCTGGTTTCTGGTCAAATTCCCGCGAGCCGGCAGCTTATAGAAAATACTGAAAGTGTGGATTTAAACACCCTGCCAATTCCCAATTATGATTCCTTTATTGAACAGGCCAACGCCCATAAAGAAGGCATGGACATCATGCTTGCCTTTGAAAGTTCCAGGGGGTGCTGGTGGGGCGAAAAAAACCATTGCAAATTCTGCGGTCTCAACCAATTGGGACTAAATTACAATGCAAAGGATACAAACCGTATGGTTGAGGAAATACGGTCTCTTTGGGACCGATATGGTAAGAACATGTTCGCTACCGATACCATACTATCGCGAACTCACCTCAATAAAGCGCTTCCTCGCCTTGCATCGTTCGAAACAAAACCGGAATTATTTTATGAAATCAAAGCGAACATGAAAGAGAGGGAAATGGAGCTTTTTGACAAAGCTGGCATCCACTGGGTTCAACCAGGTATTGAAAGCCTGAACTCCAGACTTCTTAAATTACTAAACAAGGGGGCTTCCTCATT
>JBNKOV010000677.1:0-3589 GCA_050294955.1 Holophagae bacterium | reverse complement strand
GTGGAGCGAAGCGCCGACTCGCTGCCCCGCTGCGCCGCGGAACCGCCCATGACCACAAACATGCCAGTGTAGTCCAAACCAAATTGCAGGTCAGGAGCCGCAAAGGCCAAAACGTTGGAATTGGGGTCGATGCCGAAATCGTTGAACACATCGCCGGTCTCATCCAGAACAATGGGACTCATGCCCTGGTTCAACATGGAAATGATCTGCGATCTGCTGGTAATGTCCACGGGCAACTCGGGGCCTTCCTCAATGCGGAGCGCGCTGCCGGGAACGCTGTCCCAATCCGCGAACTCCGATGCAACCAGGGTTTTCACCGTGTTGTGGTCCCAAGTTGCGGAGAGGTCGCCCAGATCCAGGTTGTACTGCACGGGCGCGTCTGTTGGATGCCTTAAGGGCACGCCTGTATTGGTTCTTGCAATCGGCCCGCCTGCAAAAAGGACCGGAGTGAATAGGAGGATCAATAGTAATCGGTTCATCATTTCTTGGTTTCCTCCCATCTTGGCGCTTTAATTGCGCCTGTCATTAAATCGCGAATAAGGGCTTTCAAGCCAACAACATCTAAACCGTCGGCCTGTCCGTTTTTTAAAATAACGGGTTTGGTGAGCGCTTCGTGGGCCGTTCCTTTGAGGGCTTTGTCCATGCCATTCATCACAAAGCGGTTGTCCACTCGATGATAGGCCTTTCCTTCAGCCACATCGAACATGCCGAGGTGAAACCCAATGGGAGAGCAAAGGCCTGTGCTTCCTTCTCTTCCCATAAACAGCACGTACTGCTTACCCAGCTCATATTTGGGAATGCCGATCTGGTCCGGGTTGAATCTCGTGCGTCTGCCGTCTTGGAAAAATCCCATTTGGGAGAGGATCACGGTTTTGGCGCCAGCGCCCCGCAGGTCATCTAACACCTCAAAGGTATAACGAACCACGGGATAGTCGTACTTCCCGTCGCTGCTCTTTACGGTCCCATGATTGATGGCAATCACGCGACCTTCGAAAATCCTGGCTGAACGCTCAACCAGGTCTACTAGATTCATAGGGGCAATTTTGGTTGCGGCTGCCTGCGGCGCAAGCGCAAGGGCCAGCAATCCGACCGCAATGGCCTTTCCTGACTTCAACACGTAGATCCTCCTTCATTCGGGGTATCCATCTTGCCAGTCTTTCTACATGGCGTCAGGACCCCCACTGGATAACAGGCTTGTTATTATACACGTTGCCGACCGGAAAAATCACGCGGCAATGCGGATATCTTAAAATTAAGCAGGTTTGGCGCCATGATGCGATAAAAGCGTTTCATTTGGCGGAGGCGATAGCTTTTACGCAATCATGGCCCGCATGTATGTTTGATTCCCGCTTCGGCCTTCAGAACTTTACGTTTAAATCCAGCCGATATCTCAGGTCGGTTCTGTCATCGCCCAGAATGGGCTCGTTGGACATAGCCCAGGCGTGAAGGGCCATGTTCTTCCATAGTTTTACATCCGCCCCAATGGCCAAACCTTCAAAATTGGCCGGTGATAGGAAGTCGTCTCCCGCAGTTAGCCGGAATATGCTGAATTCCTCCACCTTCTGGTATTGGACGTAGGCTCTTTTCAGGCGGCCATTGGTTTTCAGGCTGAAGCTGCCTGCCACCGTGGTGTCCTGATCAGATTGGGTCTCAGTATTCAGGATGTATTGCAGGCCAACCACGCCCTTGAAATCGCCCAATGGAAAGGTTACGGCGGTTTGAGCGTCCATAATGTTCATGTCTTCCGGCAGGTTGCCTTCCAAATCACTGTACAAATAATAAGCAATCGCCCAACTGGTTTCAATGGGGCCTTTGGACTCGCCGCCCACCTGGGTCACCAGCGTTTTAATGTCTGATTGCTGTGACCTCTCATCGATAATATAATACCCCACCGAGCCGTAGAAGTAGTCGTAAACCATTTCATATGCAAGACCTTCGGGTTGAATGTCCGAGTCCCAGACCAGGTCTTTATAGGCATTGTAGTTTCTAAATGGATGGGCGAATTTGCCAAAAAGAAAGCGGCTTTCCTTTTTGTGGTACTGCAGGAAGGCTCGATCAAAACTGGCTTCAATGTCGTCAAACCCCTCCAGGGTTTCGTGGGTGGAATGCCCGTCTTCCGGATTTCCAGTCACCAGACGGGCGCCTACCTTCCATGCATCGTTAATTTTCCACATGCCCTGCACCCGTAGTCTGACGCGGAATCTTTCCCTATCCTTTAGACCTTCATCATAATCGGTTATTTCATAACGGCCTCTAAAGTCGCCGTTTATTGTCAGTTTGTCCATCAGGTCGCCAGCCATGGCCAAAACTGGGGATAGGATAATAACCATCCATAAAACGCGTAACATTCATCACCTCATCTCATCGTTTCATTGCAACCCTGGCATTCTAGCACTTTTCCCACTTGCAACCCACGAATATTTGAACCGCTGATAAGGGCATGGTTGTAAGTGGAAACCTCAGAAAAAATTTTGTGTAAAGTAAATTCGCTCTTCTTCTCCAATAGCAATGCCCAAACCTTCCGACTCATAGACGGCGTTTAACAGATTTTCCCTATGGCCGGGGCTGTCCATCCAGCCTTTGACCACCGTTTTCGCCAGTTCTTCGGGGTTGTGCCAATCGTAGTACAGTTGCCCGCCCACTTCTTCGAAACGAACCTTCATGCTTTTGTAGAGCCGGTCGCGATAAATGTTCTCGCCAATGCCCGTGCGGACCAGGTCGCCTATTTTGGCAATGGCTGCAAATCCCACTTTTTGAGCCCTGTCCGAAGCGTTCCCGCCGGCTTTATCCTTGTGGGAGAAATAGTTCTTCCGGGCCATGTCTTTGCTGTGGCCTTCCGCAATCTCCGCTAAGGCGGGATCGTACTTTAAGGGTTTTACATTGTGTAGTTTCCGCGTTCGATTCACCTCGTTGTGGATAAGCAGGGCCAACGCCTTCTTGTCCAAATTGGGCCGATCCTTGCCGTTCACCACCCTGAAGTCTTCAAGATTCTCCAGCGACTCCACCTTAGAGAAATTATGAGTGACAAAAACCTGCAACTTCTCATTAATGGCCACGCCAACGCCATGTCTTTCAAAGGCCTGGCTCAATAAATTGCTGCGGTTGCTGGCCTGAGAAAAAAGACCTTCAACAACCGCCTTCGCCAACGACTCCTGATCCAACCAGTGGTAGGTGGTCGTTTTGACGCCGTCTTTTACTTCGGTCGTCTTGCCGGTGAATAGTCGGCCTTGAAACAGACATTCCCCAACGCCGTGTTTCATATGGTATTCCGAGGTGAAGTGGTCCGTGGAATAGCCTGCGGCTTCGGCCCTCTGGCTGGGATCCATGCCTTTGGAATTGACATGATCGAGATACTCGTTTTCCGCCATATCCATGCAATGGGCCTTGGCAATAGCGGCCAGTTCAGGGTGGTAGGGTAGAGCCGAAAGGCCCTGCGTCATGCGTTTTTCGTTTATTAAAGCGCCTATGCGTTTCTCAAGACTGGCCAGGTCAATTTCAGGGACCGCTTCGGCATTGCTCACTTCTTCAAGTTCAACATGTTTCAACCCAGCTAGATCGTGGACGATGTAAATCTGGTCCTGGTTGTCCA
>JBNKOV010000676.1:0-3592 GCA_050294955.1 Holophagae bacterium | reverse complement strand
AAATCCTGAAATGACGGTCTTCGGTTGTAAAAGGCTTCTTGTCGTTCACGTTGATCTATATACGACTGGCCGTCATTTTTCATGGCGGAATGCAAATGGAGGAAACATTTAATGGAAATAACAGATCTCATTCGAGCCAATCACCGTAGTCTTTCGGGTGTTTCGGAAGCATTTCTTGATTATATTGTGCAGAACCCCGATTGTACAAGTCCCCACTCTTATAGAGAATATCAGGTTCCAGACGTCCTTAAGAATCTTGGCGTTACAATTCAATCCTGGCCAACATTCCTGGGCAAAGAGAAACGGGCTGAGATAGAACGGGCGGCCAATGGCATTCCCAGGTTGCTTGCCACCATTCCAGAGCGGATCTTCAAGAACGACATGGAGAAAATATCTCAATTCTATGGGATTAACGATGCCATGCTCACCAAGATCATTCTTTCGCCTCCAACTGGCATGGATGGTTTGATGGCCCGAGGCGACTTCTTAGATACCTCCTCCGGATTTAAATGCATTGAAGCTAATGCAGGCGGCTCTATTGGAGGCATGAGAATGTATGCATGGTCAGACATGTACTCCAATGATGCTCATATTTCAGGGTTCTTGGAAAAGGAGGGCGTGAAGGCGGCGCCACGCCACCCCATGCATGTCTTATTCGAGCAGATCATTGGGTATGTGACCGGAAAGGGCATTGCTAAAAAGGACGTGAATATTGTAATTGCCATTGATTCTGATCAAATTTTACCTGGACTTACTCAGTACTTGAATCAAGAGTACCAGCTTACCATCAAAAAGTTGGGCAAGGGATTTTCAGGCAAAGCCATAGCATGCTCTTATAAAGATCTCAAGATGGTGGGGAAGGGCGTCTACTACCAAACCACGCGGGTCCACGCAATTGTGGAGCATACAACCGTTCGGGTTCCTACTCATATTTTCAGAGCCTTCAAGGGGGGATTAGTTCATCTATTCAATGGTCCCGTCGGCTATATCATGAATCATAAAAATAACTTAGCCCTTCTGTCTCAGCACGAGGATTCACCTCTATATAGTGATGAAGAGCAGGCCATCATACGCAACCATATAGCCTGGAGCAGGGTTTTGGAGCCCACAACGACTCTGTATCAGGGTCGGAAATTTAAAATCCCAGAAGACCTCATCGCTGAACGGGCCTCTTTTGTGGTGAAAGCGTCGCAGGGGGCCAGAGGCGTTGGTGTTTACGTGGGCGCCTTTCTATCACAAAAGGAATGGGAGCAGATTGTAAATAAGCGAATAAAAGAAAAAGGGTGGCTTGTTCAAGAGTACCTGACTCCCCGACAGCATATCTATCAAGACGTAAAACGTGGGTTTGCGCCACACGATATTGTGTGGGGCATGTACAGCTTTGGCGGCGTCTATGGAAGCGGGTTTTTGAGAATGACTACTCGTGAACCCGATAGTACTGGCGTGATTAATGCAAGTTTGGGCGCCAGCGTTGGCATCATTTTTGAGGTTTGAGGAAAGAGCGTCAATTCATCTTTTTTCTGATTTCTGGAGACTAATGTGGATCGTACTCCCCAAAAATTGTTTAACCGTAATTTTCTACTCCTTTGGCAGGGCCAACTGGTCAGTAGACTGGGTTCTCAGGCTTTTGTCATTGCGGTCATGTTCTGGCTGAAACAAGAGACCGGGTCCGGTTCCATTATGGGCCTATATATGATGTGTACAGGTTTGCCAGGTCTGTTCCTGGGTCCTGTTGGCGGAGCAGTGGCGGATCGATTCTCCAGGAAAACAATCCTTATTACCTGCGATATTGTGAATGGGTTGGCATTGTGTTCTCTTGCTGGCATGGTCTATTTCTGGCCGCAGGCGACCCAGTGGGTTGTCACTTGGATTTTCTGTATTAGCATTCTTGTAGCAATCATGAGCGCCTTTTTTCGTCCTGCTGTCGCCGCTTCTATTCCCGACCTGGCCCCAGAAAGCAAGCTGGCGGCTGCCAACAGTCTCCGCTCGGGCTCCAACCAGGTCACAATGTTTGTGGGCCAAGCAGTTGGCGGGACTCTTTTACGGGTACTGGGCGCGCCCCTGCTATTCTTTATCAATGGCCTGAGTTACCTTTTTTCCGCTGTTAGCGAATGCTTTATCGAGATGCCTCAGGCTAAACCCAAAGAACAAGCTCGAAATACTCGGGACCTCTTCGCCCTGTTTTGGACTGATACTTTAGAGGGGTTTCGCTACGCATGGAAGGAGAAGGGATTACGGGTAATGTTGCTGGGGCTGGCCATTGTCAATTTTTTCATGATGCCCTATCTGGTGCTTCTGCCCTTTTATGTGGATGACATTTTGAAGCTGACTTCTGACTGGTATGGCTTCATCATGTCAACCTTTGGTATGGGAACTCTGGCGGGTTACCTGTGCTCAGGCAGTTTCTTGAATACGGCTCAAAGAAGACGGGCTGCGGTGCTTCTCGGGCTGCCCGCGATGTCGGTCGCTTTTGGTTTGTTGGGCGTGCTTTCGAATGTATACGGGATTTTGGTTTGTTTCTTCGTGGGAGGCGCCTTCACAGGCGTTTACAACATTCAATTAATAACCCTGACTCAACTGAACACCCCGCCAGGAAAACGAGGGCGAATGATGGGACTTTTAACCACGCTTGGAACGTCGCTCTCTCCTCTGGGCATGGCGGCCTCTGGCTTTTTAAGCGACCTGTTGAATCATGACGTCCGATTGATTTTTCTCTCCACAGCGGTCATACTCGTTTGCCTTACAACAACCCTGGCTTTCAACGGGCATTATCGTCGGTTTTTGCTGGGGCGGGCTGATACAAAATAAGGGTGTTGCCATCAGGATCGCTAATGAAGCATTCGCGACCGTGCGACGCCTCTTGGATCATTCCCGAGAGATTTAAGGCGCTTAGAGTGTGTTCCAGGTCTTCCACAACAAAACAAATTTGGACCCCGCCATCTACCGGTATAAAATTCACAGCGGACCAGAGAACCAACTGAGCGCCCGGCAGTTGGAATGTTGCCCATTTTTCCGGTGAGCTGGTTTCAGGCTCTCCCAACAGTTCTCGATAGTATCCGAACATGTCATTGAACTTAGGCGTTTTTAAACTGTAGATCATACGTTCGGGGCGGATCATTGTGAAACCTGGGGGAAATAGATTCCGAACTTCCTATCTTTGAAACGCTCTACCTCTTCCGGCGTTCTTGCCAGGTAGATGGTCATGGAAGCATTCGGACTGATCATTTCCAATTCGGCCATTGCAGACACCCATTCCTTGAAATTTGAAGAGATAAGGGTGAGATTACAAAGATCGGGATTGTGGCGGATGACCTCATGAATGGGGAAGGGTTCAGTTCGGGTTTCGAAAACCAGTCCATTTTCATTGTAGGCGAAGGATCCTGAGAGAATGAGACGTTCATGTATCTGCAGTTGTGCTTCTATTTGTTTTCTGGTCGCCTGCTCGCCAAAAAACCAATCCAGGCCAGCTTGGGGCAGGCTCTTGACCAGGGATCCTGTTTCTTTATCCTGCTGACTACTGAAAATCAGGGTTTTTCGGCAGGATCTGACGCGCTTGGGCGAGATAAGGGCCTTTAGTGAAAACTGAAGGTTT
>JBNKOV010000675.1:0-3595 GCA_050294955.1 Holophagae bacterium | reverse complement strand
ACAGTCTCCCCTACCAACACCACAAGAAAGTGCGTGAGAACATTCCTGTTGGAGTTTACAACGTTATCGCCGATTTCGGACAGGCTCGGGGAACCAATACCGCAACCATCCTGCCCAATGAAGCCCGATACGCCAGAAAATACGGAAGGACTATCTTACTGCGTTATAATGTGATAAGTCACCCGGACATCCATGAAACCGCCCAGTCCGCCTGGAACGCGGTCATGGCCGAAAAGCATCATCAAGATCTTACCTTAGACGGCAACTTTCACCGCACGCTATGGCATGAGATAGGCCATTACCTTGGGCCAGCCCAGGACAAAAAAGGCCGCACACTCGATGTCGCCATGGCTCAATACTCTGATCTCATGGAAGAAATGAAGTCGGATCTTGTAAGTCTTTATGCTGCAAAATCGCTTAGAGAAAGCGGGTACCACAATGATCGCGGCCTGTTGGGCGTTCGGGCGGGCGGCATATATCGCACGCTGCAAAAGGTAAAACCCCGACCCTCCCAACCCTACCAAACCATGCAGTTAATGCAAATGAACTGGTTCCTGGAACACGGGCTATTGGAGTACCACCATGGCCAACTCACAGTGCATTACGACCGCTACCACGAAGTGGTCTCAAAATTACTGGAAAAGGTCCTTGCCCTGCAATACGAGGGGGACATCGATCAGGTCGCTGCGTTTATTGAGAAATACACCGAATGGAAAGACGATTTGCACCAGGTGCTTGCGGCAAAAATTCAGGCTAAGGAGAAATACCGCTTTCGTCTCGTTCGATATGGCGTTTACGGAGAGTAGTCACCATAGGCAACGCTCCTATTTCACATCATTTATTGGAGGATCACCTCATGCCCAGCCCGGATATTCAATTCATCCGAGATCAATTCCCGGCCCTGAATGAAGGCTACGTTTACATGGACAACGCTGGCGGTTCCCAGACCGCAAAGCAGGTGGTGGAGCGGATCAGCGACTACATGCTCAACACCAATGTTCAATTAGGCGCAAGTTATGAAAAATCTCAAATCTCCACAAATCGAGTGGCTCAGGCCGCAGAATGCATGGCCAGTTTTGTGAACGCAGCCCATGTGAACGAGGTGGTCATGGGTCCATCCACCTCCATGCTTTTAAAGATTTTATCCTTATGCCTCGTTCGCGGATGGCAGCCCGGAGACGAGATTATTGTGACCAATGTAGATCACGAGGCCAACATCAGCCCCTGGCGGGCTCTGGCCGAGAAGGGCATGGTCGTCAAGACATGGAAGATGAACCCAAACACGGCCGAACTGGACCTTTGCGACCTCCGCGAACTCATGACGCCCAAAACCCGTCTGGTGGCATTTACCCATGCCTCCAATATCCTGGGCACGGTGAATCCGGTAAAGGAAATCACGCGGGTTGTTCACGAAAATGGCTCCCTGGCCTGCGTTGACGCCGTAGCCTATGCGCCCCATCGAGCCATCGACGTACAGGACTGGGATGTTGACTTTTACGCCTTCAGTTTCTACAAGGTTTACGGCCCTCACTACGCCCTGCTTTATGGAAAGAAGGCCCTGTTGGAGTCTTTGCCCGGAATTAACCTGGGTTTTATTCACGAGACGCCCTACAAATTCCAACCTGGAAATGTAAACCACGAACTGAGTTACGGCATGATCGGCGTTGTGGACTATTTCAAGGCTCTCACCACCCATCATTACCCCCAAAGACCAGAGCCCAGCATCCGAGATGCAGTATTAGCGGCCTACAACCTCATCGAAACCCATGAGGACCTTCTCAGTAATCGGTTTTTGGCCTTCCTTCGGGACTGCCCTGAAGTCTCTATTTTTGGAAAATCCGAGGTGGACGGAGCCAGGCTTCCCACGATTTCATTTACCGTAAAAGATAGGGACAGCAACGATTTCGCACTTGCTGTGGATCCTCACAAAATTGGCATCCGATATGGAGACTTCTACGCCAAGAACCTGATAAGCGATCATGGCCTGCTTGCCAATAATGGCGTAGTGCGGGTAAGTCTGGTGCATTACAACACTTTGGACGAGGTTGATCGCCTTATTGCCATTTTGCAAGAGGCAATTCAAAATAAATGACGGTTCCAGCCCTCATCCTCTCACTACTTTTCTTCTGTACTGGCGGACAAGAAGATCCGGAACAGAAAACAGCGGCTTATTTTGAGAGCATTCGGGATAACCCCATTAAATTGCGAGCCTTTTTCAAGGAAATGCCCCTGGGCGGCGACATACACCACCATCTTTCCGGATCCGTATGGGCTGAAGATATCGTGGAAATTGCCCTAAAACACCAACTCTGCGCAGACGACGGCTGGTTCCTCACCCTACCCCCCTGCGGTAGTGGAACCCGTTCCTTTGCCTCTATCCAACCCGCAGAATATCGTTGGGCCTTGGAGGCCTGGTCCCTAAAGGGCATGGACCCAGGAAGCCCGGGCGCTGAACAACGTTTTTTTAAAATATTCCCAAGAATCGGGAACGCGGCAACCAGGACTTCCGACGCATTGCCCTACCTACTGAAGCGAGCCGCAGCCGAAGGCGTAACCTATTTGGAAACCATGACACGAGCCAGAGAAGCCCGAGAGGTATTGTCCCGCTTGGAAAAAAACTGGGGGCCGCGCGAGGATTGGGACTCCTTTTACAGGGAGCTTTCGAATGATCCCTTATTTCAAGAGGCATGTCAACTCGCGACAGCGGCCTATCCCAAACATATGGAAACCCTACAGCCCATCATCACAAAGACGGGTGTGCAAGTTCGGTTTATTTATCAGATCCATCGCCATGTCGAACCGTTCAAAGTCTTTATCTCCGCAGCGCTAGCGTTTAGAGTCGCCCACGAAAGCCCTTACGTTGCTGGCCTGACCATGGTCGGTCCTGAAACCCATTATTACTCCTGGAAGCACTACAAGGAACACATGGCCATGCTGGCCTTTTTCCGAAAGAAATTCCCCGAAGTGCCCATAACCCTGCATGCCGGGGAATTCAGGCCGGGGACCATTCCGCCGGAATCAGGGGCTCACCACATTCGAGACGCTCTTGAAATAGTAAAGCCAGAAAGAATCGGGCATGGGACCAACATTGGGGAGGACAGAAATTACCAAACACTGTTGAAGGGCATGGCCCGGGATAAGATCTTGTTGGAGACGGCTCCTTCCAGTAACGAGTTATTGCTGGGCATCACTCAGCCACACCCCATACAACTCTATATGCAGCAGGGTGTTCCCATCGCTTTAGCAACTGACGACGCGGGCATATTTCGCACGGATCTCACGGAACAATTTGTGTTGGCCGCCCGCCGTAATCCAGGTTTTACCTATGCCCATTTCAAGCAATTTGCGCGCAACAGTCTCGAGTTTAGCTTTCTGGAAGGAAGAAGCTTATGGGCTGAAAAGGGGGTTTATGAGACTCGTGCTTTTCAGGAGCAGAACCGCCACGATTACCTGGGAAAAAATTTGAAAGCGCGCCTGCAATGGCAGTTGGAAAAGAGCCTTTCGGCATTTGAAAAGAAGATGGCTCGTCAATGACTCTTCCATATAAACAGGTTGAAGAGTTTCAAACAGCCAGCTAATGAGTTGCCAGGTCCTT
>JBNKOV010000674.1:0-3599 GCA_050294955.1 Holophagae bacterium | reverse complement strand
TTAACAGGCTTGAAAATATGTAGAGGGTCCTCAGTGGCATGATTTCTTCCTTCCGCATCCCGCGCTTCATAGCTCAATATAGGCAGTTTCTTGGAGGTTGGCTACTAAAACCTGACCCGGCAATCCGGGCAGGGTAGAAACAAAAATTACGCAAAGCCCTGACATAGCAGTCTCTAATCCCTCTTAGATTGAGACTGGGACTCTCCGGCGACCCGCCTTGTATATTAAACGACGATTCTCAGTAAAAGGGCTCAAAATATTTCTTCAAAGATCCTGATCCGCCAAAAAGCAGAAGGGGCAGGCTCTTGACCAGAGCCCACCCCTTCTTCTTTTAGATCTTTATTGTTAGGCAATTAAGCCTTGCGCGCGTCCTCAACTGAAACACCGCTTTTGGTGACGAAAAGCTCGAAGCTCTTGTAGTGTTTGCCGTCTGCGGCCAACACATGCGACAGAGACCCGCCGCCAATGTCCACGAAGCTTTCATGGTCTTTCATGGCGATATCGCCGATGTCGTCCATCCGGGCGCGGCCCTGGCGTCTGAGGATGCTTTGCAAATCCATTTCATCCAACCCGTCCAGGCGGCCTAACCCCACGCAGACCGTGGTGAAGGATTTGTTGCGGCTGTCTCTGGGCGGCGCATCCTGGGGCGCTCTCTCCCTGGGCGCCCGTTCCTCGGCTCGGGGCTCTCGTTCTCTGGGTGATCTGGCTTCTCTGGGCGGACGACTCTCTCTCGGCGGACGTTCATCTCTGTCTCGCCGGGTGCGGCTGCGAGGGTTTCTATCTCTTCCGCGATCTCGCCTGGTGTTGCCCCGTTCTCGATGTCTCGGTCCTCTGTCGCTGGTTCTCTCACGGGGCGCCTGTTCTTCAGATGCGTCCTCTCTTGTGGGCGCCTCAATGGGTTCGAAAATCTCGGGACGGCGGAAGTGTTCCAGAAGCAGCGGCAGCATAGATTTGGCCTGTTCCGGGGTCAACCGTTCAGCGAGATTCATAAACTCTTCTTTGACATCCGTGCCTCTGCCGTAGTCGATGAGGTTCAGGGCCTGGATGTGTTTTTCAACCCGGGCCGCCACGATCTCTTCTTCGGTGGGCGGTGTAATCTCTTCCGCTTCTATACTGTTCACCATCAGGGCTGTGCGGAAACCGGACATGTCCATGCTCGCCACCAGGGAAATGGCTTTTCCCCATTTTCCGGCCCGGCCTGTTCTGCCGCTGCGATGGACATAAGTCTCGCTGTCTCCTGAAGCGGAGTAGTGGAAAACGTGGGACAGGGTGGGAATGTCGATGCCGCGAGCGGCCAGATCGGTGCAAACCAAATGTTGGAACTGCCCGGTTTTTAATTTTTTCAACACCCGTTCCCGCTGGTTCTGACTCAAGTCTGAAGACAGGGCCTCCGCCTTGATTCCCGCACGGGTTAAAAAGAAATGGACCGACTTGACATCGGTCTTGGTGTTGCAGAAGATGAGGCTGAGTTCCGGCGCCTCTTTTTCGATAAGGGCCAGCAGCACCTTTTCTTTATCTTCGTTTTGGATCATGCAGAACTGATGTTCAATTTCCTTGGGGGCCATGTCATCTGAGGACAGCATGAGCTTTTCCGGTTCAAACATATACTGGAAGATCAGCTGTTCCACCGTGTAGGGGAAGGTGGCTGAACTCATGACCATCTGTCTGCGTTTGGGGAGGTGGCGGAAGATGAGCTGAACGTCTGGCAGGAAACCCATGGACAGCATTTTGTCCGCTTCGTCCAACACCACGCCTCTAACTACGGAGAAACTCATGGTGCGGCGTTTGAGGTGGTCCAGGATTCTGCCAGGGGTGCCGACCACAACCTGAGCGCCTTTTTTGAGGGCCTTCACCTGCTTTTTCATGTCGGCGCCGCCGTAGATGGCGCAGATCATGACGCCGGTTCCTTCGCTTAAAGATTCTAATTCGTCGCGAACCTGCGCGGCCAGTTCGCGGGTGGGGACCAAAATCAAATATTGAACCGCGGGAACATCTGTCATAACCCCTTCAATAACGGGGATTCCAAAAGCGGCTGTCTTGCCGCTGCCTGTATGGGATTGAATGACCAGGTCTTTATTGCTCTTGATAATGGGGATGGCGCCTGCCTGGACCGCTGAGGGTTTTTCATACTTTTTGGCGGCGAGATTCTTCATCACCTGTTCGGATAAATCGAATGCGCTAAAATCTTCCATGGATACTCCTATCCTGAATCGTTCATCTTCCTGCCGGTTACGTCACGGCAGGTGGTCCGAGCGTACAATTTAAAAAATGGTTTTTCTTTTCATTTCCACTACAACATCACAACAACGTGGGGTAGGGGCCTGGTATCTGCAGTTCGTCTCAGGCCATCGCGTCTCTGCGCTCCCCTGCTAACAATCTTCAACTCGATTGTTCTCTTCAGGCTCGAACAGTGGTACCCCCGGATGGAATCGAACCATCGCTCCTGGCTCCGGAGGCCAGTGCTCTATCCACTGAGCTACGGGGGCTCGTCTACATTCTAACAAATGCCGGCCAATCATGCCATGATGGGCCGCGAAATGCAAGGTTTTAGTTGCATTTCGGTCTTCCGAATCCTTTTTATCCTTGATTTTAAAAAATGTCAATGGGTTAGATTCTTACACTCTAAATAGTAATTGGCGAGGCTTCACGCCCTCTATCATTCTCGTTTTCTTCTTTTCAGGTTCATGAATCCAGATTCCCTGGTAGGATAATAGGACGGTGGTTCCATGGAACCCCATCATGCTAGGAGCGGTCATGGAGTCTTTTTTTTCACCAGTAGATGAACAAACCCAAAAACGGGAGCGCGCCAAAGCCCGTGAGCTGAGGGCCAGCGGGTGGTGGAAGAACCAGGTGGGGCGCGGGGTTTGTTACTACTGCGGTGAGAAGGTTCACCCCAGTCTCCTTTCCATGGACCACAAAACCCCTGTGGTTCGTGGAGGCAAGTCCACCAAAAATAATCTGGTCCCCTGCTGCAAGGATTGCAATACCGAGAAGAAGTACATGTTGCTCAGCGAATGGATTGCAAAGAGAGCCGAAGAGGGGAGACCTCTGCATTGCGCCCGGAACGAGTTGTACTAAAGGACGAATTTTGGAAAAAACTTGGATTTTGCTGCATGATGTGGAAGGGCCGGTGAACCTGGGCAGCGTTTGTCGAGCCATGGCCAATACGGGTTTCGCTAATTTGCGTTTTACCGGTCCCTTGGATCAGACTGACTTTGAGGCGCGCAAATTTGCGGTTCACGCTCGGCCCCTTTTGGCTCGGGCCGAGAAGCGTGAGGCCATTCAGGATTTAATGGAAGGTCTTGATGTGGTTTTCGGGTTCTCTCCCAGAGATCCCCTGACCGACGGTTCAGCCTTGAGCCTTGACCAGTTTCACCAGGCCTTCGCAAAGGCGCGCGGCAGAAAGATTGGCTTGTTATTTGGCAATGAAGCTAGTGGTTTAAGCAATGAGCACCTGGCTTTGTGCCGCTATCGTGTTGCCTTGCCAGCTCAGGCCGCCTACGTGAGCATGAACCTGGCCCAGGCTGTGTTGGTGGTGTTGTGGGAAGTTTCCAGGAAGCAGACCGGGCCGGCGCCCGAGCCGCCTTCGCCCGATATGG
>JBNKOV010000673.1:0-3607 GCA_050294955.1 Holophagae bacterium | reverse complement strand
CTTCGCCAACGCCTTTCTCGATCAATTTGCAGAGACCCGTTCAAGGGTGCGTCCGGGAAAAACAGTTAGTATAAACTGGCCCTTGTGGCGAGACGGCGGCATGCAGGTAGACAACCAAACCCAAGAACTTTTGGCGGGAACCATGGGTTTAACGCCCATGTCGGCCAGGGCCGGGTTGGAGGCGATGGAGCGGGCTGTTGCAAGCGACGCGGTTCAGGTTGCGCCGCTTCAAGGCAATCCTCAAAAACTCAATCGCCTCATGGGTCTGGAAGAGTCAACTCGGGACGTGGTCCTTTCATTGCAGGAGGTGCGTCGCGCGCTGGTTGCAATGGCCGCCCACATCCTAAAGGCCGAGCCCCATGAGTTGGATCTGGAAACAGAGATGCACGAGTTCGGTTTCGACTCGGTCACCTTTACAGAATTCGCCAATGCCATCAATCGAGAATGGGATATTGGCCTGACGCCGCCCGTACTCTATGGTCATCCCAGCTTGGATGCGCTGGCGCAATATCTTAGCGCCAATCACGGACCCGCCAGACGCGCAGTGGAAAATGCAACACCCAAACCCTCTACATCAGAGCCCATCGCCGTTATAGGCATGAGCGGCGTGTTGCCCGGCTCGCAAGACCTCAACGCCTTTTGGGAACATCTCTCCCAAGGCCACGATCTCATTTGCAAAACACCGTCAGATCGTTGGAACCCAGAAACTTATGCCGAAACAGGCATGGGCCAGGGCGGGTTCATGGATTCCATAGACCTTTTTGACGCCGAACTGTTCGGCATCTCTCCACGAGAAGCGACCTTTATGGATCCCCAGCAACGACTCTTCTTGGAAACCGTCTGGCGAACCATAGAAGACGCGGGTTATAAGGTCTCAGATTTCTCAGGCTCAAAAACAGGGGTCTTTGTTGGCGCTGGGACCTCAGACTACCACGATCTTATGAGTGAAGCAGGCGTAGAAGAAGGGGGCCACAGTCTCACGGGCAAGGTGCATTCCATTCTCGCCAATCGAATCTCCTGGCTGTTGAACCTACGGGGTCCAAGCGAGCCGATAGACACCGCCTGTTCCAGCTCCCTGGTGGCCATCCACCGTGGCGTGGAAGCATTGAGAAGCGGAGATTGCGACACAGCCCTGGTGGGCGGCGTTCAGTTGATGTTGAACCCCAGAGTAACCCTTGCCATCAGTCGGGCGGGCATGCTCAGCGCGGATGGTCGATGTAAAACCTTTGATGAGAGCGCAAACGGCTATGTTCGCGGTGAAGGGGTTGGCGCTCTATTGCTTAAACCCTTGTCCAAGGCCCTGGCCGATGGCGACGCCATTCACGGGCTGGTGCGCAATAGCGCCGTTGACCACGGAGGCCGCACGGCGTCGCTTACAGCCCCCGATCCAACATCCCAGGCTCAGTTGATCCGACGGGTCTACGAAGACTTGGATCCCGCCAGCATCGGGTACATAGAGGCCCACGGCACAGGCACCAGCCTGGGCGATCCCATCGAAGTCAACGGGTTGAAAGAGGCCTTCGCCCATCTGTTTCAAGCCCGGGGAAAACAGCCGCCTCACAAAGCCTGGTGCGGCCTTGGTTCGGTCAAAACAAACATAGGTCACCTGGAAACAGCCGCAGGGATCGCCGGTGTCTTCAAAGCCTTGTTGTCCCTGAAACATAAACGGTTGGCCCCAAGCCTTCATCTCAAAAACCAGAACCCCTACGTGCAACTGGAAAACAGCCCTTTCTACCTGGTAAACCAGGCTACGGATTGGGAGCCGATGAGGGATGAGAAGAATGGAGCGCTGCCGAGAAGAGCAGGAGTCAGCTCCTTTGGCTTTGGCGGCGTAAACGCCCATGTCGCCCTGGAAGAATATCCTCAAGCCGCAAATCCGCCAGGTGCTGAGGGTCCGTTTGTTTTCCCGCTTTCTGCGAAAAATGAAGCTGTCTTAAAGCGCTACGCGGGTATTGTGGCCAACTGGCTTGCCGATAATGATGAAGACCTGGCCAGGATCGCCTTTACCCTGCAAAACGGCCGCGAGCCCATGGGGGAAAGACTTGCCCTGATTTGCAACTCCAGAGAAGAACTGATCACAGGTTTAACCCGGTTTTCCCAGGGACGCCATGTAGATGGCATGTTCCGAGGCCATGTAACCCGAAACGGAGAGCCCGTCTCTGAGACAGATGTTACGGAAGCTGCCCGCCATTGGGTTGCGGGACGGAAGGTAGATTGGCGCGCCTTGAGTGGCAAAGCAGGCAAAGGCCCGTTAAGAACCCATTTGCCCCCCTATCCCATGGACCGCAAGCGGTTCTGGTTCGCAGCGGAGCCCAAATCAGTCGCTGCTCTGAAAGCGGGAGCCACGCCTCATCCCGTGGTTCGCAACGAGGCCGCCAGGGTTGTGTTGAAACCACTTTCCGACGCCCAAATCAAAGCGCCCGTGGTTAATCTGGCCCCAGCGCCAAAACCAGCAACCTTTGCGCAAGCGCCAAAACCAGCGACTGATGCATTAGCGCCAAAACCGCCAGCCTATGCGTCAGCGCCAACATCAGCGCTGCCAACGGTCACGCCAGCTATCCCGCAAAGTGATCTCCTCGAAAAACTTGCAGCCATTCTTGCAGATACACTCTTTATAGAGCGCCATGAATTACAAGAAGGCAAAGCCTTTGCAGATCTTGGCCTCGACTCCATTCTCACCATGGAACTGGTGAAAGCGGTCAATCGAGAATTGGGTTACGACCTCACCACAACCCAAATCTATGAACACCCCACCCTGGGCGAACTGGCCGCATTTCTCGGGGGCAAAACCGGCCCGGCTCAAACCACAAGCGTTGAACCGCCTACCCCAGTCCAGGCTCCCGCTCCAGAGATCGCCAGGGACAGCCATAACCTACTGGGAATCCTGAAAGATCAACTTGCTCAGGTGCTCTTTTTAGATGCGGCAGAGATTGCGGACGATAGGCCCTTTGCAGACATGGGCCTGGACTCCATTCTCACTGTAGAGTTGGTGAAAACCCTCAACCAGGAACTGAACGCCAACCTGGACGCCACAGACATCTACAATCACGCAACCCTGAAAGACCTCTCCTCATGGCTGGGCCAGAACACATCGATCTCCAAACCGACTCAGATCCAGGATACAGTTGCTTCCCCCATTCCAAGCCAACCGATCAAGATGGAATGTCAAACAAAGGGCTTGGACATTGCGGTCATTGGCATGGCGGGACGCTTTCCAGGCTCCTCGGACCTGTCCCAATTCTGGGAAAACCTGGCAAGTGGTCGCGATTGTGTGACCCAAGCCCCAGAAGAGCGCTGGTCAGTGGAGGAATTCTTTGACCAAGACCCCGCAGCGCCCGGAAAAACCTATTGCAAATGGGGCGGCTTTCTGGAAAACATCCGAGAATTCGACGCAGACTTTTTTAATATCTCGGAAGAAGACGCCAGACTCATGGATCCCCAACAAAGGTTGTTCCTGCAGGAGGCCTGGTCGGCTTTTGAGGATGCAGGCTACGGCGCTCCCTCTCTAAACGAGACCCGATGCGGTGTGTTTGTAGGGGTAGGCAGTTATGATTACAGCAAGATCCTACAGGACCGGAAAGGCGACCCCTTCCGCAAGATGGTGGGC
>JBNKOV010000672.1:0-3610 GCA_050294955.1 Holophagae bacterium | reverse complement strand
TCATGTCGAAATATGGGATTATCATTGAGTTGAATGCGCACAGGGTGAGCGAATTGGCCGGTTTGAAATTCTACATTAGCTGGAAGTTCCTCCATTGCACCTTGCCTGAGGGGCCGCCGGAATTTGGTCAGCGCAGCACAGACCTGGCTTTTTGTTACCCGCCCAATAGGCCCTTGTCCCCAGAAGTCGTGAAGAAACTGACGCTTGAAGCCATGTTCGAGCAGGCCTATATCACCTCGCCTTTCTACCACAACGAGTATGAGTCCATTATCGTGTGCTTGGACAAGGCCAGGAATCTGTTGCTGAGGATATTGTATCGGCGAGCAGGGATCCGATTTGCCAAACGATATAAACATCTCTACTCCGTGCTTCCAGAGGACCATCTCGCAGATTTTCGCCAGAGTTTTGTGGAAGTCTCTGAGGGTGAACAGGGTAAAGCAAATCTGGCTGCGGCATGCATGCGCACCATCACCCAAATAGGAAAACACCTGCAAGCGCTCGGCGAGGAGGCTGGCGGCGGTTTTGATAAAAAATGGTACAACCGCCTTCTAGCCATCAATGAAGAACGGTTTAAGGAATTTCAATAAACAGAATCCTGCAGGCTTGGCCCATCTTGGTCCTGCAATCAGCCTCCTGACCGCCGGCATTGGGCATCAGGAGGCGCCGTTCCAAAGATGGTTTCTCTTTAAATTTTTCATGAGCCGATAGAGGAGAAGCCATCCCGCTGTAAATTGTAAGATACCCAGAAACAGGTCAAAAAGACCTGGAAGGTGGCGAATGTAGAGTCATTGCAAGTGCCTTCTTCGTAGTGGCTTGGGTTCTTGTTGCAAAAATGTCACATTTTTGGTGGAAATTTGAACAGTGTTCAAAGCATATATATCTTATAAGGGGCTTTATAAATTCAGCCAAAATTTGGAGAGATGTTTTCGGCCTTGGGAATGTCCGCTCCCTATTATTCCCAAGCCGAAAAGTGCGCGTCCTTGCCCTGCAAGCATTTTGGCCAATGCCATAATGCGTGATGACAATCTGCTTTTTTCTATAGTAGAATGGTCACAGTTGTTGGAAATACTGGTTTTGAGATGGAATAATGGCAACTGCTGAACAAATCAAATCACTTATACGCTCTCACTTCAACGATGATGAACGTTTTTTCACAATTGCCCTTCAGATGGCCGCTCACGAAGCCCGTCAGGGCCATCCGGCCCTTGCCCATGACATAAGGGATATTATTGATACGGAGCGGAAGAAGAAAGGGCCGCAAGTTATTTCCTTCCCAAAGGAATTGCAGGGGTTGGTTTTAACAGAATCGCCAACAACGCCACTTTCTTCCATGGTTTTGCCTGAAAACCTTAAAAAGCGTTTGGATCGCGTCATTCATGAATATAGACAGCAGCACAAGCTAAAAGCCCACGGACTGAAGCATCGTCGAAAAATACTACTCATTGGGCCGCCGGGCACAGGTAAGACCATGACAGCCCGGGTCTTGGCAAGAGAAATAGGCCTAAAATTGCACACGATCCAGGTGGACCGTCTTGTTACCCGTTTCATGGGAGAGACAGGAGCCAAACTCCGTCAGATATTTGATCTCATTCAACAGGAGCACGGCGTTTACTTATTCGACGAGTTTGACGCCATTGGCGGTGATCGATCGTCAGACAATGACGTTGGTGAAATGCGTAGGGTGCTTAATGCCTTCTTGCAGTTTATTGAGCAGGACTCATCTGACAGCCTTATAATTGCGGCTACTAACAATCCCAGGTTATTAGATCAGGCTTTATTCCGACGATTTGACGACGTGCTGCATTATCAGAATCCGGAATCGGAGCAGCGAAAGCTATTGATCGCAAATGTTCTGGGTTTGTTTCTTGTCCCCAGGCTCCCGTGGAAAAAGGTTCTGGGAGAAAGTGAGGGACTCAGCCATGGAGAAATTGATCAGGCCTGTCGTGACGCTGTGAAAATTGCCATTCTTGCAGATAATAGGCGAGTGGCTACCGCAGATTTAATGGCTACCATTCGGGATCGCCAAAATGCTCATCAAGATGCTTGGCGCTAAGGTATCATGAAAAGAAAACTACCTCATCTCTTGATCTCCGAATTTGAGTCTAGTATTTTCAAAGCGCCCGGCAAGAAAGTGAAAGATAAGGACCTTCCACGCAGAGATCGGGATAAGCATGGATCGTTTTTACTGAATCAATTAGAAAAAGCATGGGCTGAATCCGAGAATGATGAGGTTGTCTATCAAACCAGCCGGAAAGGCATTTACTTGGAATTCAAGGGGGAAGCAGGTTTTCAATTAGCTACTAAAAGCCTGGAGAACCTTTTGGGTAAAGATTTATCCAAACATATTCGCCTTCTTAATGTGCGAACCGACCATTCTGGAGATGAATTACCAGGAACTCCTTATGCCACCGTTTATGTTCCCAAATGCAAGAGAAACCTGTATTTTAAAAAATTAAAAGGCTACACAGAGAGTGATGGTCAGAGCAAACCACCAAATGCGAACTTGATCAACAGTATTTCCAATATTCGAAAAGCCTTGGATATTGAATCCTTTTGGCAGGATTCAAAAGACCTCATTCCCTCTAATGATCGAGAGTGGTGCGAAGTTTGGTTGAGTTCAGACAGAAAAGAGGTGGTACAGCATTTTGAAGTTATTTTGGAGCAGAATAAAATTATCGCGAAGACTGGAGCTATTTATTTCCCAGAACGGGCTGTTAAGGTGATTTACGCCAACTGCGATGAATTGGCGTCAATCAGTCGTGCTTCCGATGATATTGCTGAATACCGAAGAGCTAAAGAGACGGCGGCCTTTTGGTTAAATCTCCAGAATATAGAACAAGCCGATTGGGTTCAGTCATTGCTCAAGCGTATGGAATTGGAGCCCGACACAAATGTGGCTATTTGCCTTCTGGATACAGGGGTGAATAGTGGACACCCCCTTCTTAAACCCATTTTAAGGCTAAAGGACTGCCAAAGCGTTGATCCTGATTGGGGTATTCATGACCACGATAAACACGGAACTTTAATGGCTGGTGTTTCTGCGTACGGAAATTTACAGGATGTTCTCTCCTCCGATGAATTGATCAAGCTTAGGCATTGTTTGGAGTCTGTTAAAATTTTACCTCCACGGGGCCAAAATGAACCAGACCTTTGGGGTTATATTACGGCCCAGGGTATTAG
Source organism: Holophagae bacterium (assembly GCA_050294955.1). Lineage (GTDB taxonomy): Bacteria > Acidobacteriota > Holophagae > Acanthopleuribacterales > Acanthopleuribacteraceae > JBNKOV01. The sequence continues at coordinate 430 of JBNKOV010000672.1, read as the reverse complement.
CTTGGCTGAAGAAAAAGCGCCTGAAAAAAAGCGAATTATTTGTATGGCAATTACGGCTCATGACACACGGGACAGGGGAAGACCCAGTTCCTGGTCGGCTGAACTAGACCAAATTTGTTCTGGAGCAGTCGATGATTTTAGAAGGTTGTTTATTGTTAGTGCTGGGAACGCAGATACAAACATTGGCGATTACCCTTACAATCTTCAAACTGATGCTGTTCATGATCCGGCGCAGTCGTGGAATGCTCTCACAGTTGGCGCCTATACCAATCTTGATGAAATCAAAGATCCCCAGCTTGCAGGGTATAAACCTGTAGCTCCTGCTAATGGTCTATCTCCCTTCTCTACAACTTCTTTAACATGGGTAGACAAATGGCCGATCAAACCGGAAATTCTGATGGAGGGCGGTAATTTGGCTCAAAACGATTCA
>JBNKOV010000671.1:0-3616 GCA_050294955.1 Holophagae bacterium | reverse complement strand
AATTGGGTGTAGGACAGTTTGGCTTCGGTTGCTTCCAGTCCCGACTTTGCCGCTTTAACTTGTGCATTGGCGGCGTTTGCGGCCGCTCTTGCATTGTCCAGGTCACTTTTGGCTGCCTGGTTATTTTCATAGAGCTGCAAAATCCGTTCATAGTTGGCCTTGCTTCGGATCTGCTCCGATAGGGCGAGTTCCAAACCTGCACGGCTTTGATCCACCTGGAACCTGAAGTCACGATCATCTAAATAGGCGATAAGATCGCCTGCCTGGATTTTCTCTCCTTGATGGACCACTATTTTTTCCACGGTCCCATTTACTCGAAAACCAAGCTTCATTCGGCTGCTTGACTGGGCAATCCCCGAAAAATTTTCCGGTGGCTGTTTTTCATTTGAACCCACTGAAATGGCGCGCACTGTTTTCAGAGAGGGTTCTTTTGGTATTTCGGTGTGGCATTTGACCAGCACGACCATGCCAAGAAAACACAAAACAATTCGATTCAAAATCATTAAATTCATCCTTTCCCCTGATTTGGCGAGGCTTTGAAGTTACAAGTTCTCATTTGACTTTATAGGGCTTCTTGCTTCAAGCCAGGATCGGTACCGTTGCAAAAATGACTCAATTTGTCCTTCTGAACCCAACATCTGAAATTTGCCAGTTGCATGTTCCAGCGTTGCCAGATCCGTTAAAAAACGGAAGATGCTCCCGGATTTGTTCTGGTTCGCTTTTAAGGCATTATTTTGCGCGTCCAACACTTGAATGATGGAGTACTTTCCCAGACGATAGCCGTCCTTTACCAATTCATAGTTTTTTTCTGCAGCAACCAATCCGGATTCGGCCTGGGCAATTCTCACAAAGGAACCGGCGGCAAGATGACCTGCGCTATAAATGGCCTGGTCGTACTTTGCTTTCAGTGATTGCAACTCGGTTTGCAGTTTGTTCAATTCAATCCCGGCTTTACGGTGTTCACTGCGTTTGGAGCCGCCCCGATAGGGAGAAAACGAGAGTTTCAGTCCTATGGAATATCCGGTATCCGTATCAGAAGTAATCCCAAGGTCTGGGATTTCCACATCGGCGCCCTTACCACTTTCATGGAGCATGGAATAGGCAGATGCCTTGGCCTGAATATCGGGAAGGTAAAATGCCCTTCGGGTTGCGGTCAATGCTCTTTCCTGTATTTGGATGGCCGAATCCAGGGCTGCCAGAGCCGGTGCATTCAAGCGGCTCTCCTCAATGAGGAAGCTCAAAAATAAATTTAAGGATCGGGGGGTTTGCAGCATTTTTTGAAGTTGTTGGCTGCTCTCGGAGCTTCCATAAACCGAAAGATCGGGTATCTTCAAATTCAGGGGGCTGTCTACCTTGCGATTCATCATTCGGTTTAGTTTGAACTGTTTGGCCTGCAGATTGGAAAGGGCTTCTATCAGTCTTTGCGTATCCTCCGCCAAGCGACTCTCCCAACGGTAGATGTCACCTGAGTTGGTCACACCAAATTTCTCGCTCGCTTCAGCAAAGTCTAGATGGGAACGGGTGATATTGAGGTTCTTTCTGATGATTCCCATGTTGGTCTCTGCGGAAACCACCTCAAGGTAACCATGGATCAACGCCGCTGTAAGATCCAATTCCTCTTGTTTTGCTTCTAATTTTTTTGTATCGACCAAGACTCCCTGGATGTCTCTATTGGCCCTGGCGTTTTCTGAAAACAGTAACTGGGTTGCAGAGACCTCTGCTGAAAAGGTTTGCTCCGGGTTGAGAAAATTTGCCCTTTCCTCATCAATTTTTCGACCCGATGCCGTTAAGGTAACTTGAGGACGAAATACAGACTTGGAGGTTTTCTGGTTTTCCTGTTGCAGGGCCGTTTCCCGATGTTTATTGAGCAGGTCCAGGTTTCCAGAAAGCCCTTCTCGGATCACATCTCCTATGTTCAATTCCCTGGACTCTTCGGGGTTTTCAATCACATGAAAAGTCAACAGAGTGTCCCAATCCGGGGAGATGCCAAGAGCTTGGGCCGTGCCCAGATTTATGGATGGTTTTTCCTGGGGATAAAATAGCTGGGGCAGGCTTTCCGGCGCTTCACCGGAAAGAATTCGTTGTATGTCTAAAGCAATGCGCCTTGAAAGTTTTGTTAAACCACCGCCGTGAATGCCCAGCAATGCGCCTTTTACCACGTCACCCTCGCCCAACTGGGAAATGGAAGCGATGCCCTTTTGTTTTAAACCGTCGGCAAACTTTTGAACCTCCGAATCGCTCCATGTGGCCAGGGCAGTGAGGTAAACGCCATTAACCCCATCTAATCGCATCAGGGCCTCTTCTGCGGTTCCGGCGGCAAAAAGAGATATGTCCAGATCCAGATCAACCCTGGCCCGTTCAATCAAAGGGTTGAGAATCGAGCCATTTCCCATGCTTTCAGGATCTATGATTACTGCCACCCGACTTGAGCCAGCAACCTTCTTCAACAACGCAACATGCCTCTTCATATGGGGGTAGAATGCGATGCAATGAAGATTCCTGACTTTTTTCATAGCAGTTAGCAACACTGGACTCAATTCAAAAGGGTAGGTGATAACCACTGGTTTCGGTAAGCTGTCATATGCCATCAAACGATTGAGGGTTACGGCTCCAAAGCCCATGACCATGTCTATGCTATCGTCGGAAAACAGTTCATTTAATTTCCGGTCAATATCTTCAGGATTGGAGATATTCCCAGCCACCGACTCGTTAGTAAAGTTAAGGGTCCCATCTTTTCCCATCAGCCGATCAAACTCAATTTGAATTTGGGATGGAGCCCAATCAAAACGGCCCCATTGACCATCGGAAAGCATCCCTACCTGGATCGTCTCACCCGCCAGGGATGTCCCACAGAGGAACATAATGGAGAGGCAAATTTGGATGCATCTCATGGCTGCTCACTTCCTTTTCTGGCTTCGCGAGCCTTTTCCACTGCCTTTCTAAAGGTCTTAGCCCATTTTCTGAGGGCTTTTTTGGAGTCTCCCCACTTTTTAAAGGAGCTGAAGTTCATCATGCGACGGCCTTTTTTGGAGTCCACAAATGCCGCCAATCTCTCTTGGGAAACTGAGTCAATCACCTCGCCTTCCATGGAAATCCCGCCAACATCCAAAGATGGGATCAATAAGCCAACTCCCCCTGCGGCCGTCACCCCAAGCTTGACCCCTGCATTCACCCAGCCCTTTGAAGCATTGACGCCGGTGATGGCCAATCTCAATCGAGCGGTTCGAGGTCCTGGTTCCTCAACAATTTTCAATCCTTGTATTTTTGATAATTCTTCCCTTACCTGCTCCCGGAAATAAACCGTGAGAGTCATGAGCTCACTGGGGTCAAAGCCTGCACTCCCAGCTTGATCACTAAAAAATACGAGGACTGGATCTATGATGCAACTGTCATATTCGGCAAGAACTCCCCTTCTGAGACGAAAGACATGAAACAATGATGATTCGGGGTCTTCCCCTAACTGTGAGTAGTCACCCAGGAAGCCCTGGTTGGGCAGCTTTGGCTCCTCGGTCCTGGCATGTGCGGCACTCATGAAGGTCAACATTAGGAGACAACTTCGCACCAAAAAAAAGGTCATGATCATCCTCCATTCAATAGTTTTGGTTCTCGAGTCTTT
>JBNKOV010000670.1:0-3631 GCA_050294955.1 Holophagae bacterium | reverse complement strand
ATGAATGCATGGTTGGTCTTAAACCAGACGAGCCGGCGATGCTCATTTATACATCTGGCACAACAGGACATCCCAAGGCCGTGATCATCACCCATCGCAACCTGGACCATATGGGCAAGGCCCTCCTTGGCCGCTTCACCATCAAAGAATATAGGGTGATTTCCTTCCTGCCCCTCTGCCATATCGCAGAGCAGAGCGCCACCAACACCTGTCATCTCGCCACGGGAGGACAAGTCTATTTTTGCAAGGAAATAGACCAGTTAAAAAACTGCCTCATCGAAGCAAGGCCTACCATCTTCTTTGCGGTTCCTCGAATTTGGGAGAAGTTGGAAGGCGGCTCTTCGAGAGCGTTTCGCTGGGTTGAACCAACTCAAGAGAAACCTGGTCCATTGGGCTCTTAAGGTGGAGGGCGCCGCCTTTCACAAAGAGTTGAAAACAGGCAAACCCGTAGGCGGCTCTTCAAGATGGGCCGCCAGAAAATGGGTGATTGAACCCCTTCGCGCCAAATTGGGCCTGGACCGACTGACCACGGGCCTTTCAGGTTCCGCTCCCATATCGGCTGAGACCCAAAACTTCTTTGCATCTATCGGTCTGCCCCTGGTGGAAGTCTACGGATTAAGCGAAAGCACCGGCATTCTCGCCACCACCTTGCCCAACTATCTGAAACCGGGCTGTGTGGGGGTTCCAATTGACGGCGTGTCTCTGAAGCTGGCCGACGACGGTGAGATATTATGTCGAGGTCCGGTCACAACTCAGGGTTATCTATACGACGAAGAGCGGACCGCCATGCTTTGGAATAGAGGATGGATGCACACCGGCGATCTCGGGCGTTTTGATGAGGAAGGGAACCTGGTGATTACGGGAAGGAAAAAAGACATCCTCATCACCGCCGGCGGCAAGAAAGTGGCGCCACAGGCCATTGAAAGCCGCATGAATGCATTGCCTTTTGTGGCCCAAAGCCTGGTCGTGGGTGATGCAAGACCCTACTTAACCGCCTTTATCGCCATCGATCCAAAGGGCGCAGCCTCCATGGCCAAGAACCTGGGAATCTTCGACGCATCTCCTAAAACACTGGTGGATAATGAGCAGTTCAAAGATCTCGCCCAACGAGAGATAGACCGGATTGTAAATAGCGCGTTGGCTCGGTATGAGACCGTGAAGCACGTTCGTCTTTTTCCAGAACCCTTCTCCATTGCCGCCGGTGAGATTACCCCCACCCTAAAACTTCGTCGGAACGTGGTTTATGAGCGTTATTCTCAAGAAATAGAAGCGCTATACGGCTGATGCAAAATCCAAAAAAAGCGAGGGGCCAACCCCAAAAAAATAATGGCCGGCGCCATCACGCCGGCCCTTATGTTTGGCTTTGCGGCTCTCCACCGCTTTCTTCTTGTTGGGAATCACCCTGGTCACGGGTTTCACGCCATTCCAGGATTGACGCCCCGCAAGATTCTTGAGCTTCTTCAGCTCTTTGGACTTGCTCATAACGTCCCTCCTTATATCTATATACGCAAAGAATGCACGCATTGTTTGACCAACCCATTCAACTCTCCATAGATTCCTGATCCAGGCATCGTCGGGCTGAAAGGGTTGGCCCATCTCTCCTGAGAGCGGGAGAGATGGGGCCTGAGATGCTGAGACCGGCGCTGGGGTAGGTTTTGACCTGTTTTCCAGGAAAAAGCCAACCGGTCTCCATGTGCTCTCATATTTCCGTGGTCTAGAGATTGGGTTATTAAGTCCACGTTATTCGGGGAAGACGCATGGAATGGCCTGGCTGGGGGGGGGAGAAAAACAGGCCATTCCCATGCGTTGATGCGAGCAGTCAGGCGGGAGGGGGTGTATTCCTGGGCCACTGCTCTTCCTTACCCAATAAGAGGAGAAAATAGAAGAAAAAAGGGTCATCTCATTTGAAAAATAAAATGCGATGTGATTTTTGTCCTTTTAAAAATGGACATTTGGAGAAGGCCTTCAGCTCTTATCTTTACTCAAATTTGCCCGTAATCTGGTCTGGAACAGGTCTAAATCGGTCCAATCGCCCGCTGGGGCTGGAGATCTCCAAACCGGATCGGGCCACAGCGGATCGGTTTTTTTGCGGGCTATAATATGGACGTGCAGTTGCGAGACCACGCAGCCAATGCAATCCACATTTATTTTGTCTGCGCCTTCCACTTCCTTTAAGGCCTGAGAAAGGGCGGCGATTTTGTGGATGAGATCGGCTTGTTGGGAAGCATCCAAATCAAAAAGTTCGCTGACATTGGGGATCTTGGGAATAAGGACCAGCCAGGGATAGTGCGCATTGCGCTTGCAGATCACAATATAGTTGGGAAAGAGATCATCGATAATGGGTCCGTCTTGTAGGAAACGAGGATCGAGTTGGAACATGGGCTGGGGTCCTCCGAATGCGATCATGGCCGATCTATCCTACCACGATATTACAATCCGGAACACCCAGAAGCCCACGTGTGTGAACGCATCTACTTGGATTTAATCAAGTCGAGCACGTATTCTACGCCAGTGCTGCGACCCGCAATAATATCGTCGATAGACTGGGTGACCGGGATTTGGGGCTGAACGCCTCTGTCCTTATGGGGCGCAGGCGCTTCCGGTTGGTCCAGGCGCATCACCGGGATCATAATATTCAAATCACAATGCCCCAACTCAAGCACGCCCCCAATGCCAGCAGAAAAAGAGCCATAGGAGCCCATAACCTCTTCTCCCACGAAGGTCGCTCGGTTCGCTCTGTGAAGCGCATTAATGAATAGGCTTGCCGAGGAATGGTTAATGCCCTCCACAATCACATAAAGCTCGCCTTTGAAAACGGGCTTCATGGGGTGAACCTCGTCGGAATATTCAGGTTTCCAGTAACTTCCGTCAGGGCGTTGCTGCATCTCGTCCAAGGCTTTGCCAGGCGGGGTCATGATGGCGTGTTCGTAAAAATCAAACGTTTTTTTGGCCAAACTGTTAGAACTGGTCAAGTAAAAGGGTTCTGGCAACAGGTAGGCCGCCAGCATTGCTGGCGCTTCCATACTCCCGCCGCTGTTGAGGCCCAGGTCGATAATCAAGTTGGCGCTGCCTCGTTTCTCAATCTCCTCGAAAGTCTCCTTGAGAAATTGGTCCATGGGTTTGCCATCCACCTCAACCAGCCCAAAATGCCGAAGATGAAGAACGGGCGTATCGCCCCGCCATTCCAGGCGAATGGGCTCGGGTCCCTTGCCCGCATACTTCGCCCTATAAGCCTTAGCCAATTGACTTTGTGTATTGCCTTCCAATGTCTTGCGCTCAATGCCGCCATCGGGTTTACGGTACTCAATATCGAAGGATTCCGTTGGGCCGTAGAGCATCCAGTGCAAAAAGGCAAAATCCGTGGTCTCCCCCAGCTGAGCGTATCCGCCGGTTTTATTGCCGCCATCGGTTGAGAGAAGCTTTAACATGTCATCGATAATCTCAGTCATGGGCCTATTGTTGATTTTCAATAATTCAACGCCCAACCACGCCTCCCCAGCGCCGTAGTCTCGCTCCACAAAGGCCCGCCCATCCAAGATCCGCAACTTCATGGGCAGCCTGCTTTTCTTATCATTGAACCAGGATCGAGCGCCGCGCCCCATGTGAACCCTTGTATGGGCGTCGTTGATCT
>JBNKOV010000669.1:0-3637 GCA_050294955.1 Holophagae bacterium | reverse complement strand
TAAGTAGAACCTGGCGCCAACGTCTCCTAAAATAGTGCAATTGGAAGTTTTCCCACGACCGCCCCAACTACATTTCCTATTTTTTTACAGACCTTTAAGAGAAAATCAAATTTTCATAGTTAAGAGACGCCTCCCTATTGGCGATACGCTTAGTGAAGTCGGCTCCAACGGAATCTCTGGTTCCGTACCGGCCCGTTAAAGGCAAACCGTTTGAAAAATCGGGGCGCAAAACCATTGGCCTAAAACCTCATCGAGAGGTCAGGGTTGCAAGGTCGCCAGGCAGGATACGAGGATCATTCTATGGAGAAAAACCAGACAAAATTACTGAAAACTTCATTTCCCAGCCCCAGAACCATTTTAGAACATATGGAAATCAAGTTCAGCCAAATTATTGAAAAGTGCCTGTCTTCTTTTGCTTTAAGCAAATTACATCCGGTTCCCATACCCGCCAGAAACAATCGGCCCCACGAATATTGCCGACGCGCGGAACCCCCCAATTACCTGGACCGCGCACCTCATTAGGGCGCCCCTTACTCCTAGCGAACCCCACGTCGCAAGGTTGCCTTGATGACGGCAATGTGACGCCACGCCACGGGGAAGCGTCTCCGTGGGTGACGGCGTCTTTTTAAAAAATTTCTTTCTGCCACCCGTGCTTCTTCCTCCGGGCTTCACAGCCCGGGGACCTTTTCTTCAGTCAGTTTCTTTCTGCCATCCGTGCTTCAGACTCCGGGCTCTGCCGCCCGGAGCTCTTTTTACCTACAGTTTCTTTCTGCCACCCGTGCTTCTTCCTCCGGGCCTTACCGCCCGGAGGTCTTTTCTTTAAGACAATTAACTTCTGCCACCCGTGCTTCTCGCTCCGGAAGATAAAACCGGAGCTTTTTTTGTTTCACTTAGTGGAAGCTCCATCCAATAAAAAAGCCCGGGTCCACGACCCGGGCTCCTTTTAAGATGTGGATCTCAAATTAGATGCAAAAATCGGTTTGAGCGTTGCCAGCCAACTTCTCAGGGCAAAAACCGGCCTCGGTCTCTTCACGAGTGCAGGGAGAATAAGTAGCGCCGCCTTTAACCGTAAATTCCTTGGATGCATCCAACTTAGTAATAAAACTTTGAACATGAAAATCATTGAGTTTAAACTTTTTATTCCTCATAACCAAAATCTCCTTCTTGACGCAGTCTAATTGGCGCACTTAACCTGACCAACTTAATAAGAGCTGGGAATCAGGTGCATGAAATCAATTACATTCAGACAGATACAAATCTATTGATCAAAAAAACATGCCACAGTAGTTACTACGTATTCTAAGAGCGTGCCCGTTCTCTGAATATTTGTAAATTTGTTTGGGGTCGGATATTTAATGCGCGATGGGGGTTGCATTATGTGATTCATTCGTTTAAAATAAGATCAAGCGGTTAGCTCGTTCTGTATCTTTTCTACGTGTGCCTTATGTTTAATGTTTTGGCTTTTTCGTTATTTTAACATTTGACGCCATTCATTTATTTCATGGTTTCAAAGAGTCGCGTTATCACCACGATGCTTGACACATCTATCTGATAATAAGGAATTACCATTGAATTCAATTCGGCGAACATATCTCAGCCAGTTGCGAATCAGCCGGTACTCATCCTCTTAATAAAAGCTAAGTGGTATTAGGATCGTCATAATCTCACCCGGAACGGCCATTGGCTGAAAATAGTTCCGGATAAAGAAAGAGCCCCGGAAAAACCGGAGCCCTGACTTCACTCTCTCACACTGATCAAAAATTGGTCAGGCAATAAGGTTGAGAACACTCTCTTGATCGAGATTCCCTTGCGCAACTGCCGCGCCTGACGCATTAAAGGATATCTGGTCGCTGGTCTCATTCACGACCCTGCTTGCTTCATCTGCGGATTGAATGGGCTGAGACTCATCGCCCTGTTCCGAGTCGCCGCCGCCTTCATCGGCATTGACATTAATGCTCACTTTACTATCGCCCGCTTCGCGAGCCGCCAACTCGGAGGAAGGTTCAAAACGGTCGTCCTGCTCTTCTGCAGGGGTGCGCTCGGCCCTTTCAGTCTCATTGGACTGCCCTTCTACTCTGCCCGCTCTTGATCTCAGTTGGTTGAGATTACCTGGGGAATTGGGAATGCCTTCGACCATTTTTGCCTCCCGCCCACATCATTTAACCATGTGTGAACTCATTTGGGGACGGTGTCCCATCTCATTATACTTTTCGTCTTGAAATCCCGTTATCTTAAGGCTTGAAGATCTTTTAATTCTAAAAATTCAGCAAACCGCGAAGCAACAGGCCATTAGAATATCACAAATCGGTGAAGATCGCGACCATATTTAGACAGTCCATTGTCATTCCTTTTTCAACAAATGAAAGCAGATCAGGACTACAAACCACATGCAGCTTTCCAACGCCAACCGAACCAACCTCTTTGGGGGGCCTGTCCCGCCATCATCACCAGACCATCCCCTTCAAATGGAAAGTCGTGATTTCTCGAAAATCGAGCGAGAGAATGGCGCACTCTTAACTTCTGCCGCTGGATTGTTTCGTCATTTTTCAGGGGCCGCCAGATATCCAAGGCCATGGCATTTGAGACGATAGCCGCAGGGCAGTAAATTAAACCGTCATCTAAGGCCTCCAATAAGTATTTATATTTCATGGGTCTGCCGGGTCTGCACATGAATAACCTCCCTAATAATGTGAACATGAGATTGAGAAGATTTGCCCCATCGGATTAAACCGGCTTGAAATTTGACAGAGGATCAACAATCAAAATCAATGCTCAGCGTTCGTTCCCTCTACCGGGATCCACTTGGTTCAAGCATCATTTTTAGCCAAAACTGCCTGATTGTGAAGGGGTTAAATAGACGACACACCCAGCTTTTCCAACAAGCGACAACACCCGTTTGAACCTCTAACCTAAAGTACTCAAAAATTGCGGTTTAACTCGGACAATTGACACGTTGGGGCTGAGAACTGATGACAAGCTTATTGCATAAAGCGCACTCCGACTCAGTCGCTTGAAGCTGCACACGTTAAATTCAGGGCCGCCAAAGCAGGAACAGATTTTTAAAAAGCGCTAATTTCTATCTTCATTAAGAGAAAGAGCAATTTCCAAGCGATTCAATAAGCGAACGTCTCCATGCATAGATGCCCACTTTTTCACAGCCTCGATTTCTAAGCCAGGCCCACTCAAGCCATGAAGCCGTTCAAACAACACTTGATTCACCTGGTTATAATGGTACATTTTCTTATGACGGAGTCGAATACAATCCACCTCCACTTCCATGCTCATTCTCTTCCCTTCCTCAGCGTCTCCATTCAAGAGAAAAGCCAGGGCAAGGTCGCAGCGGGCCATTAAAGAATTTGTGTTGGCTAAAGAGACTCTTTTAGCAGCGGACGCAAGCGCCCTGTCAAATTCACCTTTCTGGAGATAAAACAAGAAGCTAACTTCATAATAGTAATCGAGCTGATTTTCCGATTTGTCACTTGCGAGGCAATTGCCTGCTTCGTCCAATGCACCAGATGCGTTTCCTATATTTTGCAGACCCAACCAGGCCTGAGCCTCTCCCAAATGGGTCAAACACAACGCCCGTTCCTTGTTTACCAGCTTCAGATACCCCAGACTTTTCTTAAACAACGACAAC
>JBNKOV010000668.1:0-3651 GCA_050294955.1 Holophagae bacterium | reverse complement strand
GGTGCGTTTAAAGCCAGGTTGTAGGAAACGAAACCCTTGCCGTTTGTTCCTCCAACAACTACGTGGAAATAGTCGTGATGAGGGTTTCCCAACGCTTCAAGCACATGGGAAACCCTGTCTAATCCTGGACTGAACGACTGCCACTCTCTGCATTTTTCAAAAATAGAAAAAGGGAGTTCGTGGTGATTGCTCATTTCTTTGCGCGGTTACTCATAAAGAACCTTAAATATCGAGCGATCTTGGTCTTCATATCTTTTCGCTCAACAATCGCATCCAGCATGCCATGTTCCAGCAAAAATTCTGCTCTCTGGAATCCTTCTGGCAATTCTTGCTTTATGGTTTGTTGAATAACTCGTGGACCAGCAAAACAGATCAATGCTCTCGGTTCACTGATATTGAGATCCCCTAGCATTGCATAACTCGCTGTTACGCCCCCCGTTGTGGGATCGGTCAGTACAGAAATGAATGGAAGCTTTTTCTTGGATAACCTGGCAAGAGCTGCACTCACCTTGCCCATTTGCATAAGAGATAAGGCGCCTTCCATCATTCTGGCGCCGCCGCTGCACGAGAAAATGACGCAGGGCACTTCATCTTCCATGGCGCATTCTACAGCTCTGGTAATTTTTTCCCCAACAGCCGATCCCATAGAACCACCCAGGAAAGAAAAATCCATCACGCAGACAACAGCGGTTTGCCCTTCAATTGTTCCACGAGCCACCCAAACAGCGTCCTCTTCGAAACCTCTTTTTTCTAGGCTATTAAGCTGATCTTTGTATTTTTTGACAGCCTTAAAGCCAAGAGGATCGCCAGATTTCACATCGTTATATAGTATCTCCATTTTACCGTCGAAAAGAGATTCAAGTCTGTCTTTGGGCGGTATCCGGAAGTGATAAACACATTTGGGGCAGACAAGGTCATTCCGCATTAATTCCTGTCGATAAATGATTTCCTTACAACCCGGGCACTTTTCCCATAGGCCTTCAGGAATTTTAACTTTTTTATCTTTTGTGGCTTGAATTGGCTTTGACTTTTTTATAAACCAGGACATTATTAACTATCACCCCGCGGCTTGGTTTGATCTTTTCCTATCATAGAACATTTTCCATCAAAAATCGCCCCTGGTTTAATGTCCAGGGATTTTACTTTGATATCGGCCATGACACGCCCACCAGCTTGAATCTCTAAACGGTCGCAATCTGTGATGGTGCCCTTTACTTCACCCATGACAATTAATTCTCGGACACGGATGTCGGCATTAACGACAGCTGCTTTTCCCACCTGGAGTTGGCTTTCGGAAACCATTTCTCCAACAAACTCACCTTCAATTCTCATCATGTTTTTGAAAGTCAGCTTGCCTTCGAACTTTGATCCTTCCAGGATCAGGCCGCTCAATCCACCTTTATCAGCCATTATCTTCATTCTCCGACCCACTCTCCTGTTCCTGGAACATGTCTATAATCCTTTGAAATACATCATTGGAACTATAGGTAAGAACTATTTTACCTTTTTTGGCATTCCCGGCAATAGATACTTTGGTTCCAAGCACTCCGGATAATGCTTTTTCTGTTTCCAGAATGGACTCGTCCTTCCTGATTTTGGAACGCCCTTTACCTTCTTGTCGGTCCTGCTGGATTCGCTTTTCCAACTCACGAACTGACCACTGCTTTTCGATACATTGTTCGGCAAGTTTGTTCACTTTGTCATCGTCGTCGATAGTCACCAGGCAGCGGGCGTGGCCGAAGGTAATTCTTTCATCCTGAATCAGGTTCTTAATTCCATCTGGCAACTTTAATAGTCTCACCGTATTGGAGATTGTCACCCTGCTTTTCCCCATTCTTGTAGCCAAAGTGTCATGGGTAAAATTGTTCACGTCCAGCAACCGACGATAAGCCAAGGCTTCCTCAATGGGATTCAACTCCTGGCGTTGGATATTCTCTAACAAAGCCAGGCTGAGCATTTGCTTGTCGTCTACCTGTCTGATAACCGCAGGTATTTTTTCATAACCAGCTAATTTGGTGGCGCGCCAGCGCCTTTCACCAGCTATGACAATAAATCGATCATTATTGGGAGTTACAATAATGGGTTGAATTACACCATTATGCTTAATAGAATCAGAAAGTTCCGCTAATCTCTCTTCATGGAAATGATGCCTGGGCTGTTCTGGGTTTGGATCCAGCTTTTCTATTGGCACCTCTTCATAGCGGTCCCCTGGCCGCTCCACCTCTTTTGAAACCGGGATAAGAGCGCTTAATCCTCTTCCCAGTCCGGATTTCTTAGCCATTTAAGAACTCCTTCGCCAACTTCAAATATGCCTGAGCGCCCTTGCTTTTCATATCATGCAACATTGCAGGTTTGCCAAAACTTGGCGCTTCACTCAACCGCACATTTCTGGGAATGATGGTTTTATATAATTGGCTGCCAAAAAAGCTCTTAACGTCTCCAAGTACCTGTTGGGCCAAGTTAGTTCGCTCGTCGAACATGGTGATAAGAATTCCAGTGATATTCAGCTCTCTATTGAGACTTTGCTTAACCATCTCAATGGTAGACATGAGATCCCTCACACCCTCCAATGCATAATATTCTGCCTGAATGGGTATCATGACGCCATCCGCTGCACACAAGGCGTTTACTGTCAACAAACTGAGGGAAGGCGGGCAATCTATAAAAATGTAATCGAATTGATCTTTTACAGGCTGCAATACATTTTTCAATACGAATTCTCTGCCATCTTCATTCACCAATTCCACTTCAGCAGCAGCCAGGTTTCTATGACCTGATACAGCAAAAAGCGTGGGTATTTCGCAACCGATCATAGCGTCGCCAAGACTCATCTCCCCTGCCAATACTTTATAGATATTGGACTCAGACTCGTCTTTATCTATGTTCACCCCGCTGCTGGCATTGCCTTGAGGATCAAAATCGATCAACAAAATTTTCTTATCAATGGCCGCCAGGGACGCAGCTAGGTTTACAGCTGTTGTGGTTTTACCAACACCACCTTTCTGATTCACTATTGCGATAATCTTACCCATAATACATCCTTTCTCCAACCTGGTTAAGGTCAACCTCTAAAAAATGGGAAATCAAGCAGACTTCCGCTTCTCCTCCATAAATCGCTTCACAAAAACATGAAGTATAGCCAGCGTAGAGGCATTCATGCCGCTAATCCTGGAAGCCTGGTCCAGGGTCTTTGGTCGAATTTCGGTTAACTTCTCAAAAAGTTCCTTCTTCAAGCTCGGCACTTTATCATACTCGAAATCGGCTGGAATTTGAAGGTGTCTTAAGCTCTCAATCTTGGCCAATTCCTCCCGCTCCTTCTCAACGTAAGGCGCATAGCGGATTTTGTTGTGCAACAGCTCATGAAAATTTGTTTCCAACTCAAGGTCATCAAGGCAAGAAACGACTGTTTCCAGAGCAATTCCCGGACGCCGTAATAGGTCATATGCTGTTACGACCTGCTTCAAATGAATGTCCTTTGGTTCAAATCTGGCCTTATTTTCGTTTGAAGGTTTTATACGATATTCTTTTAAACGTTCCACGTCACGACGAAGGCTTTCGTACTTATTCATCACACCCCGAAATTTACTTTCTGAAATCAGACCTAATTGATAACCAATCTCAGAAAGACGTTCATCTGCGGTATGAACATCG
>JBNKOV010000667.1:0-3669 GCA_050294955.1 Holophagae bacterium | reverse complement strand
CCGAATTGGTGTTGACGCCGATTAAAAATCAGGACGTGGTCAATCTACTTGCGGAAATGCTGCACGCCAGTAAAAAGGACCTTCGAGCACTGAGTAGACTGGCAATGCAAAAGACCGAGGGTAATCCGTTCTTCATCCACGAATGGCTCAAAACCCTTTACCGGGAAAACATTATCGTGTTTGATCCTGAAAAGGCGACTTGGACCTGGGATATAGAGCGGGCGGCCAATATTAAGGCGCGAGACAACGTGGTCCAATTACTGGAGAAACGCTTTTGTGACCTGCCCGATGAGACCCGCGATATTTTGCGAGTTGGGTCATGCATGGGCGTAGGCTTCGATTGCCGAACTCTGGCAAAAGTGCTGGACAAACCGTTGGATGAAATTCTGATCCGTCTAGAACCGGCTCTGCATAATGGCGTTTTGTCCCCAGTTGGCGCTCAATCAGCTACAACGGACGACGGAAGTTTTCAGAAATCCGATTATGCGAAGCTTCGATTTCAGCACGACAAGATTCACGGGCAGGCCTATAAGCTGAACAACAGTCAAAGCCGCATAGAAACCCACTTGAAGCTGGGCAGGGCCATGTTGTCCCATCTCTCGCAGGGAATATCTCGCGAGAACCTGCCTGTTATCGTATCTCATTTCAATGAAGCGGAATCTCTGGTGAAGGACCCAAGGGAGCGCCGGATCCTTGCGCGTCTTAATTTGAAACTGGCTCGCAGAGCCCGTTCCTCGGCAGATTACAGCAGCGCCCTGAACTACCTGATGAAATCTGTAGACCTTTTGCCGGACAACGCATGGGAGACCATGCATAACCTCACGTTTCTCATTCATGTCACCTTTGCAGAGACAACCTATCTTATGGGAGACTATGAGAAAGGTGAGGCCATATCCCATAATATCTTCTTTCAGGCCAGAACGGACCTGGAAAAAGCGAGTGTCATCAAGATGCGGGTTACCCGACTCGCGGCCTTTGGAAAGTGGGACCAGCTAATTCAAATGGGTTTGGAAGGCATCAACTTGTTGGGCGGCTGCCTACAAGCAAAACCTGGAAAGTTCCTGCTGTGGAAGGAAGGGCTTGCTCTTAAGAGGATATTGAAGAACAAAAGCCTGGACCAATTGCATGCGTTGCCTCTTGCCCGCAAACAAGAGAGCAAAGTTTTAATGCGGCTTCTCATGATTATGACCGCGCCGGCCCACCTCATGGGAAACCGCCAGCTATACAAATTGATATGTCTGAATCGTATTCGGCTGTCGCTGCAAAACGGGGTTCAGCCCGAATGCATTTCCGCCTTCATCACCTATGGGAGCCTTTACGGGATTGTGGCCAACAACTTCCAAGTAGCCGAGACCTTTGGGCAACTGTCTTTGGGATTGCTGGAGCGTCTTGGCTCCCATGAGCTGGATACCCGGATTAGAGTTTTACACGCCATTCTGCTGCAGGGTTGGACCAATCACTGGAAAACGGTGCCGCCCATTTTGGAAAATGCGATTGAGACAGGTCTCAATAATGGCGACTATATGTTCACGGCTTTCGCCTGCGCCTACGCCAATCATTGGAATCCAACCATGGATCTACCCACGTCCATCAAAAGAGACGAGCCCCATTTGGCCATTCTGGCCAAGACCCGCCACGAAAGCATTATATTGCTTGGACAGATCATACGCCAATATCGCCGTAACCTGATGGGGCTTACCCGTGGATCAGATACCCTGGATGACGACGATTTTAATGAACAGTTGGCAGCGGGCAAACTGGCCGCATCTGCGGCAATGTCTGAGTTGGCAGTATACCATCTGATCAAATTGCAGCTGCATTTCACCTACGAAAATTATGAACAGGCCGAACGACATCTAAAAAGTCTTGGCTCATTGGAGGTTCATTTAGACAGCATGTTGCATATGGTGGATTACAGACTCTATGGCTTCCTCACCACCATCATGACCTGGTCCAGTCGACGAATGGACCGAAAACAGAAATTGCTTCGACTGCGGAACGAATACCGCCATGTTAAGAAATGGGCGGAGTATTGTCCGGAAAATTTCCAGCACCTACAATTCTTGATGAAAGCCGAATGGTCGAGAATTCGAGGCAAAGCTCTTCAGGCGGGAAACTACTACGAAAAGGCGATAGAAGCCGCTCAGGCCAACGGTTATCCCCGTTACCAGACCCTGGCTTCTGAATTGGCCGCCAAATTCTACCAGAGCATAGGCCAGTCCAAAGTGGCCAGCCTGTTCTTTAGGGACGCCCGAGATCTCTACAAAAAATGGGGCGCCTCCGCCAAGGTCCATCATCTGGAAGACCGGCACATCCTCCACCTTCCCGGTGAAATTTTTGAGAGTCTGGCGGTTAAGGGCGCTCCAACCGAGTCGCCTGAAATCAAAAAGGACACGCGCCATGCATCCATTTCGGATGGAAGCAGCAGAACGGATTCCGGGAATGTGCTGGATATGGCGACAGTGACCAAAGCGTCTCAAGCCATTTCAAGTGAGATGGATATGGATCGCCTGGTGGTTAAGATTCTCACAATCATTTTGGAGAATGCAGGCGCTCAAAATGGATTCCTCATTATGGATGAAGATCGACGGCTTTTTGTAAAAGCCGCCGCGCATATGGAAGAAGAGGCTCAAGCCGTCTCCAAAACACTCTCACTGGACAAAGCAGATTTTCTCTCCAAAACCATTGTGCGTTATGTATTTAGAACAGGTCAAAACCTGGTTTTGGACAATGCCCTTGAAGACGAAATGTTCGGCAAAACGCCGTATATCAGAGAAAATGGAGTAAAATCGATCCTCTGCACGCCAATATATCGCCAAGATCATGTGCTGGGCGTGCTGTACCTTGAGAATAATTTGATTGCTAATGCGTTTATCAGGGAGAGGCTTAAGCTTCTCCAGGTTCTTCTCTCCCAAGCAGCTATCTCGCTGGAAAACGCACGACTCTACAGCAGCAGCCACTCCCTGAATCAGGCGCTGCTCAAGGAGGTCGAGGACCGTAAAGGGGCTGAAGCCAAAGTTCGATCTCTCAATGAGGCTCTGGAAGAACGGGTTGAAGAACGAACCCTACAGCTCAAGGCAGCGCAACGGGAATTAATAGAAAAAGCCCACCAGGCCGGCATGGCTGAAATCGCCACATCGGTGCTGCACAATGTGGGCAATATTCTCAATAGCGTGATTACATCAAGCCAAATGATTCAGCGCACCGTGGAAAATTCACGGTTAAACACCCTGACTCCTGCTGGAAAATTACTGGAGCAGAACCGCAACCGCATTGGAGAGTTTTTAACCCTGGACCCCAAAGGCGTCTCATTGGTTGATTACTATATGAAGCTGAGCACCTTGCACGAGAAAGAGCAAACCACAATCAGCGAGAATGTGACACGCCTGGTGAGGAAGATCAACGCCGTTCGAGATGTCATCATGTATCAGCAGAGCCACGCCACTATGGGATTCCAACCTGAAAAAATATCCTTGCACGAAGTGGTGGAAGATTCCCTGCTCATTCTCAGCAACTCCCTGAGTCGTCATGAGATTCTGGTTGAAAAGAAGTTCTCGGACGTACCGGAAGTCTTCGCCCAGAAGGTGAAACTACTGCATATTATCATCAATATCATCAAGAACGCCAAAGAGGCTATCGATCAGGGCGCTGTACGCGATCGCCGGGTCA
>JBNKOV010000666.1:0-3671 GCA_050294955.1 Holophagae bacterium | reverse complement strand
CCCTCTCTACGGGCCTGGTTAATGAAATCCACCTTAACAATTGCATCGTTTACGACGATGCCGCTTAGCACCACCAGACCGATAAGGGACATAATGTTCACCGATTGATCGAAGGTGTAAAGCATGAAAACAGTGCCCACCAAACCCATGGGAAGAGTGAGAATCACAACGAAAGGAAAAACCAGGGACTCGAATTGGCCCGCCATGATCATGTACACTAAAAGACTTGAAAGCATGAAGGCGAGAATCAGCTGACCAAAAGAATTCTGGATGCCTTCCTGTTCACCGGTAAGTTTGGGTTTCGAAACCGATCTGGGGAAAGACAACTTATCCAAAGCGGCTTGAACCTGAGGCGCTACTTCGGATATTTTTTTTCCAGAAAGACTGGCCGAGATGAGCGCAACCCGCCGTTGGTTGATGCGGCGAATTTCCTTGACGCCCTGAACTACTTCGTAGGAAATGAGATCTGAAAGGGGAACTCCTGTATCTCCTTCGGGAGTTTTGAGCACAGTATCCAACACATTTTCGAAATTTTCCCGATCCAACTCTGAAAATCGGACCCGGACGTCAATGTTCCTATCAAATTCCTTGTATTCCGTAGCCTGCTCGCCCCTCATACCGCCGGCAAGGTATTGACCCACAGCAGTCAAACCAAAGCCGTATCGTTCAATATTTTCCCGATTCAGGGCAACCTCAATCTGTGGGAAGTCCTTTGTGTAGCTGGTTTTCACATCTTTCAGGCCATCAATGCCCTTCAGAGCTTCAAAAATCATCATATTGGCTTGATAGAGTTCATCGAACTGATCGCCCTCAACCTGAACAATGAGGCCACTACCCCCTTCGGAGGCAAGGAGGTCTTCAAATGAGGACTCGCTTTCAGTAAAGTTCACCTTCATACCCGGCCACCGCTTAACCTCATGGCGCACCATTTCGGACAATCGGTAGACTTCTTCCAGGGAAACATGGGTGTCGTGAAGTTTGACAGAGATTTGAGCCGTATTGGTCCCGCTGTCTTTAAGCAATTGGCTCAGGTTGGCGTCAGAAGCGCCAATTTGAGAGAAGACAACCGAAACCGCTTCGTCTTCAAGAAGAATACTCTCAAGCTCTTCAATGACCTGAGCCGTAACTTCAAGAGAAGAGCCCGGACTGAGTTTCGCTTCAATTGAAAACTGCCCAGTCGCAGAATGGGGCATAAGCTCCCGCTTCAGGCTAATACCTGCCAGATAGGTGAAATACAGAATGATGCAGGCGAAACAAATAGTGATGACCTTCCTATCCAGGCACCAATCCAGCAACACGTGGTAGACCTTCTCAAATGCACTATAGAAAATGTCAAAAATGGGGATGAAAACCTTGTCCAAGAGAAACTGGAGTCCTTTGGAAATGGCGTAGATGACAAAAATGAAAAATTGGATAAACCATGCAAACCCAAAGGTCAAGACCCATTTCAAGAAAAACGCAGCCATTGGCAGGATGAACACGCAACCTAGAATCATCAATGACTTTTCCCATTCTACCTTGAAATAACCAGCGACAAGGAAAATCATTAAAGCCGCAATCAGAAACTCCCACCATTTCCAAAATGCAGGGCTTCTGGGATACTCCTCGGCTTCGGTTCGAGCCATGGGGCGAAGCCGGGCTGGAAAGGTGTCCCTGCCTTCTAAGATCGTAGCCAACGCAGTTAAAAGCGGCAGCACGGTAAGAGAAATAACAAGGGATGACAGAAGTGAAAAGGTAACGGTAAGAGCCTGTTCTCCAAAAAGAGCGCCGGCAATTCCTTTGAGATAAACGATGGGAAAAAAGACGGCAATGGTAGTAAAAGTAGAGGCGGCAACAGGCAATGCCACTTCTTTTGCGCCAGTGTAGGCTGCGTCCATGGGAGACAGCCCTTTTTCCCTGTACCGGTAAATATTTTCAAGAACAACGATGGAGTTGTCCACCAGCATGCCCACGCCAAGCGCGAAACCGCCCAAAGACATGATATTTAGCGAAAGAGGATCCAAAGCCAGTCCCCAGAAATACATGATCACCAGGGTAGCAATAATCGCAATCGGAATGGACACAAAAATAAAGATGGGTGATTTCAGATCTTTCAGGAAGAGGACCAGCACGATAAATGCAAAGAAACCGCCAAAAATCAAAGAGGACCAGACGTTGTTCAAAGCCTGAGTTATAAACTGAGCCTCTTCGAAGGCCAGGGTTATTTTGTAATCCGGGTTGGTGGTTTTCAACTCTTCAAGAAGCGCCTTTGCCTCCTTGGTAGCCTCAATCGTATTGGCGCCAGCCTCTTTATAGACAAGCAGACCAATGGCCTCATGCCCGTTAACCGTCGCCATGGATTCACGATCCTTGGAGGTGTCGCGAACGTTTGCAAGGTCCTGCACACGAATGTCAGCGCCGTTGCGACGAGCAACTACCACGCTATTGATTTCCTGGACCGAATTAAATTCGCCCAGGGTTCGCAACGCATAACGGTATCGGCCTTTTTTGATGGTCCCGCCAGGGATATTGGCATTGGCTCCATTGATTGCGGCAGCGATGGTTTCCAGAGTGATGTTGTAAAGAACCAGCTTCTCCCGATCCACTTCAACATCGATAACCCGCTCGATATCACCAGAAATCTGGGCGTAGGCGATGCCTTCCACCTGCTCCATGCGAGGCTTGATGATCTCACGAACCCCCTCCTTCAATTGAAGAATGGGAGCCTCCCCGGTGATCGCGAGCCCCATAATTGGCTTTGCGGAGGGATCCCAGCGTAAGATGCTTGGCCGATCAGCGTCAAGAGGGAAACCTGTTTGGAAACGGGCAACATCCAGCTTTTCACGGACATGCAAGGTAGCGATCTGCATGTCATGGCCCCATTCAAACTCAATGGTGATCAGGGAGATGCCATCTCGCGAGACACTACTCAGTCGCCGTTTTCCCTTCACAGTGGCCAGAGCGGACTCCAGACGTTCGGTAATGAATTCCTCGACTTCCTCGGGCGCAGCCCCCTCGTATTTGGTCATAACTGTAAGGGAGGGATAAGCAATATCCGGCAATAGATCGCGACCCAAGTCGAGATAGCTTTTTATGCCGAAAACAAGTAGCCCTAGGACACACATGAAAACGGTGACGGGACGTCTCAAAGAAATGGCAATCATAGATTAATTTTCCTACCTTCGATCAACACATACGTTGAATATTCCAAACCATAGCAATGCAAGGCTTCAGGAGCCCGGTTTATTTTTGGGAAATCTTCACCAGAGTATCGTGCCCCATTGTGAAGTGGTTATCTGTCAGAACCATCTCGCCAGGTGAAAGCGTCTGGCCGAGGATTTCAACATATTGGGAGTTCTCAACCCCCGTCTCCACATAAACCCACTTGGCCCTATTATCTTCGCTAACACGGAACACTACTTTTCGGTTGTCCCTAGGAAGAATAGCAGTTTTGGGCACCATAAGACGGTTCTCAAATATCTGGGAGTCGATTTTCACTTCGGCGAACATGCCGGGACGAATACCCTCATGATGACCCTTGATGCGAACAATGGTGTCTACCGTTTTATCTTCTTCGTTCACAATTGGGCTAATGGCCTCAACGGTCCCCTTGATTTCACCAAGCTTGGGAAGAGCAGTGAAGGCGATCCGGGCGGGGCGGTCCTGAAAAACGGAACCAATTTCCGATTCCA
>JBNKOV010000665.1:0-3687 GCA_050294955.1 Holophagae bacterium | reverse complement strand
CCTCACAAACAGACTTTCGGTGTTAGGCATGAATCGAACTCGTTCAGTAGGTTTTGAGTGAATGTCCTGATTGGAGAAAGCGAAAAAATCCTCAAATCTCTATAGAAAAGCTAACTGCGCTTCCTGTCCTTTTAATCTAATCCAACTGAGTCTTCGATTATAAATGTCTTAAAACCCCTTGCAGTATGCCATCCGTCCCGCTTTCCGATGTGATCTTTCCCACGGCTGCTTCGATCTGATCCGCTGCTTCTGGAAGGTTCCAGGCGTGGCGGGCCAAAAGCGCAGCGCTTAGGATGGCTGCTGTTGGGTTGGCCTGACCGGTTCCAGCAATGTCTGGAGCGGATCCATGAACCGGTTCGGCCAGAGCAATGTCGTCGCCCAGGTTTAACGATGGGGCAAGACCCAAGCCTCCGCCCCAATAGGCCGCTGCGTCGGACAGGATATCACCAAATAAGTTGGTTGTGACGACGCAATCGAATTGCTCCGGGCTCTCCAATATCTTGAGTGCTGCAACATCCACCAAAAGCTCATCTACCGCGACACTGTAGCTTTTGTGGTTTTGAACTGCTTCCCGCACGGAGTCCCTGAACAAACCGTCGGTTACAGGCAATACATTTGCCTTGTGTACAATGGTAAGGCGTTGACGTTGAAGTTGTTCCATAAGCCTTGCGGCCATAGCGCCGATCCTATAAGAGGCTTTTCGGGTGATTACCCTGTTGGCAATTGCAGTGTCTCCGTCTCGCTGCTCCTGGCCGACATATAAACCCTCTGTGTTTTCACGAACCACGATCATGTTCACATTGGGGTTGGGGCTTCTTCCGGGCAAAGGATAAACCGGACGTATGTTGCCGTATAGATCCAGAGTTTGGCGCATAGTCAAGATGGCGCTTCGATAGCCTTCAACCCGGTGAGAGGGCGAAGAAACTGCGCCAAAAAGACCCGCTCCAGTGGAGCGCAAGGCTTCCAGAGTCTCTGAAGGCACGGAGGAGCCGCATTCTAGAAAGCAGTCCCAACCTGCTTTCAGAGGGATGGTCTCAAGATTTGGAACTACAGCTTGCAACACTTCAACCGCGGCGGGTATCACTTCCCTGCCGATGCCGTCTCCGGGGATGACGCATAATTGTGGCATTTTAAACTCCTTCCTTTAAGAAACGACGGGGAATCGACCGTGCTCGCGAATATAGGGCGCTATGCCCCCTGCGTCCAGGATAGCCCTTGCAAATTCAGGCAATCTAGGCAGCGCCCAGACGCGGCCTCGCGCTTTAAGAACGGCTTCGACCAGATCGATTTCCACGTGGTCGCCATCCTCCAAATTCTGAGGAATGGTTTCAGAGACAAAGAGGGGAATGCCCAGATTGATGGCGTTTCTGTAAAAAATTCGAGCGAAACTTGGAGCAATGATCGCTCCAACGCCTCGGCGCTTCAGGGCCAACGGCGCGTACTCTCTGGAAGAACCGCATCCGAAATTTGGGCCTGCAACAATGATGTCTCCTGGCTGTGCTTCCTTGTTATAATCGGGGCGGGCCTCAATAAAAGCCGCATCTGCGACATCGTGGTTGGGCCGCATATAGGGCGCATAACGACCCGGCACCATCTGGTCCGTGTCCACATCTGCGCCAAATTTCCATATTCTCGTCATGTTCTACCTCTCAAAACTACTCGGGTTTAAATTTGACTCGGCGCGGTGATGCAGCCTGCAAGTGCGGTAGCGGCAGCCACCTCGGGGCTGGCAAGGAATATCTGCGAACTCGGCGCTCCCATACGTCCTCGGAAATTGCGGTTTCCGGTAGACAGGCAGACCTCATCGTCTCCCAGGGTGCCCTGGTGGCGTCCCATGCAAGCGCCGCACCCTGGGGTTGTGAGCGTTGCGCCCGCTTCTATCAGGGTATTAAGGGTGCCGTCTACAGCCGCTCTCTGCATTTCCCTGCTGGATGCAGGGGTGATCATCATTCGCAGGTCGGGATGAATGCGTTTCCCTTCCAGAATTTGAGCGGCTGCTCTCATGTCTTCGTAGCGTCCATTCGTGCAGGTGCCCAGAAAGACCACGTTCACTCGGGTGCCGGCTACTTCGCCCAAATCACCCACAGCGTCAACTGAGTGAGGTCTTGCAACCTGACTGTCCAGCTCATCCAAATTCACGGTGAGCGTGCGAGCATAGGTTGCCCCATCCTGAACCTGCAGCCATTGGGGGGTAGGGAAGCGCTGGGGATCCAGCCCTGTTGGGACTACCATTCCCGCTTTTGCTCCAATTTCCACAGCCATACTGGCCAGGGTCTGGCGGCCGTTTAATGGCATCCATTCCAAGCCGTGGTATTCTACAGCGGCATAGGTAGCTCCAGAGATGGTGAGTTCACGACAGAGCTTTAAGGCGAGGTCCTTTGCTGTCACGCCGGGGCGAAAACGCCCTTCTACCTGCACTTTAATCGTTTCAGGCACCCTCAGCCAGGTCTGTCCAGTAGCCCAGATAAGTGCAATATCTGTGGTTCCCATGCCCGAGCCGAAAGCGCCCACTGATCCGTAGCCGCATGAATGGGAGTCTGATCCAAAAATCAGGCTGCCCGGCTGGGCCAGCCCTTCCTCCACCAAAACTTGATGGCAGATGCCTCGACCTACGTCGAACAGCCGGATTCCCTGCTCTTTTGCAAATTGACGGACCAGATTTTGGCTGTTGGCCGTGCCCACCGTAGAAGCAGGGGATACATGGTCTAAAACCAGGACCATGCGATCGGGGTCAAACACATTCTCCACGCCAAGATCGTCACGCATCACCCGGATGATGCTGGGCGACAGAGAATCGTGTCCCATCACCAGGTCCGGTTCTACAATCACAAGCTCACCTGGGGTTACAGGCCTACCTGCTTTTCTCGAAAGTATCTGCTCAGTTAGCGTTTGCACGGCACACCTCTTCTTCGAATAAATGATTTCCCGCTCGGTAGAGCATATTGTCTACATCTTGAGGCGAGAGACTTTCATGGTCTGAACGGTTCTTGATTTGACTGGTTACCTGTTTAATCAACGAATCGGCCAGCTCCAAGCCCAGTTGTTCGGCGCGGCGACGCACCGCGTTCCAGCCCGTTAATTTATGTCCGATTTGAATGTCGCGTTCCAAGCCAAAGTCCTCAGGTCGCAAGACTTCATAAGCGCCTGGATTGTTAAGCACCGCCTTGGTGTGAATTCCAGCCTTATGGGAAAAGGCCGAAGACCCGGTCAGGCAATTGTTGAATGGAACCTGAATGCCTACGAGGGATGCAACCATTTGGTCCAATTCCTTGAGGCAGCGGAGATTGTATTTCCTTGTCATGGCAGGGTCCGAAGCATGGAGGCGGGCGATAAAGGCCCCAAGCGGCGCAATGCCGTTACGTTCGCCAATGCCCAGAACAGTGGTGTTGATGTGGGTGGCGCCAGCCTCTAAAGCCGCATGAGCGTTGGCTACAGCGCAACCCGTGTCATTGTGGCCATGAAACTCAATCCCGGCTCTTACCTTTCCCTTAAGCTGAGAGATGAGGTCGTAAATTTGGCGAGGTGTGCCAATGCCAACCGTATCAGCGACGCCCACACGATCCACGCCCAGCTCGTCCACAGCTCGGTAGATTTTAAAGAGATCTTCCGGATCGGTCCGCAGGCTGTCTTCCGTACTGAACCGCACCTCCACCTGCTGGGTCTTCAGCCACGATACCACTTCGATCG
>JBNKOV010000664.1:0-3691 GCA_050294955.1 Holophagae bacterium | reverse complement strand
ATTCAAGAGTAACATTGGTGGGAAAAGTCTCATTTCAACTCTACTGGATATTGAATTGCAGTACGCGGTTTCATCTTTGCCCTGCTCATGAAATATTCTGAGCTGAAGTAAAAAAATCTGATCAAAGAATTTTTGGAATAAGTCTTATAAGCGTCTTTAAATCATGTGATTATATAGTTCAATTCTTCAAAAAAAGAGAGTGCATGGGTCCATTGAAGTCAGAATGATCTGCTATGATGTAGGACCAAGAGGAGAAAGAAAATGAAAAACAAAATTCTTGTGGTAGAAGACGAGTCCAAAATACGAGAAGGAATTATTGATGCGCTGACTTTGAATGGCTTCGAGGTTGAGGGCGCAGAAAGAGGGGATGAAGCCTTAGCCAAGGCAATCATTCAAAATCCGGACATTATCATTCTTGATATTATGCTTCCCAAGCTAAATGGTTTTGACGTATGTGAGAACCTTCGTGAAAACGGCGTTACCTCGCATATCATTATCCTATCCGCAAAAGGTAGGGAACAAGACCGGATCGAAGGGTTGGAGAAAGGCGCAGATGACTACATCACAAAACCTTTTTCTATTAAAGAACTTATCGCCAGAGTGAAAGCGCATCTTCGCAGGATGAACGATGCAAATGTAGGGAAGCTCCAGCAGCGAGAGGCCAGTGAGCGGGTTAAGTTGAAAAATCTGACCATCGATTTTGAAGCGCGTGCCTGTTGGTCAAACGAGAAACGTGTTTTCCTAAGCGAAAAGGAATTTTTGATACTAAAATTTCTTCTGGATAATGTGGGTAAAGTTGTTCAAAGAGATACTTTGCTCCGGGAAGTTTGGCATTATTCCGATGATATGACCGAAACCCGCACGGTCGATGTTACCATTGGTAAAATGCGGCAAAAAATTGAATTGGATCCAAGTCGCCCCCTTATCGTCAAGACCAGACACGGCAAAGGATATATCATCGAGGATTATTCTTAAGCCAGATTGATTCGGGAAGCGAAAATGCGCCAAATCCGGCGCGGCTTCCTGAATTCTACCTTTTAGCGGTATAAAAAATATTGATCTATTATGCTCTCCTTAATAGTTTTATATGATCCTTATCATATTAAGCGAGCTTTGACCAGGATATTGACAGATTTAGAGCATGTTTTCCCCTGGAAAGGGCCAGGTTTTCCAATGTTCGAGAATCTATTTCCGTCGTCTGTGAATGAGAGGCTGCGGCTAGAATTTGTATTGGTCCGAGCTGGGAAAATTCTTCAAAATATGTGTCATAATTTCTTTAGCGTGGGTGTTGATTGCCAAGAGGAAAGCAACATCTTCTCTTGCTCTAGGATGTCCTTCTATGCTGGTGCATGTGCTTCAGCGATTTGCAAACTTTTTTAAGGAACTGAGCGGGTATATCTCTTGCGCAAAAAAAGTCGGCCGTCCTTCTTCCCAGCCTAGATCTGGTTTAAGCCAAGATTTCTGCCTTGAGTTAGACGATAGAATTGCTAATTGTTATCAAGCCCATACCGTGTGATGAGGTTGCTCAGTTGTTGGCGGGAAATACCAAGGCTTTCTGCTGCCTTGGTTCGGTTTCCCATAAAATCTGTAAGCCTTTGATTGATGAAGGTAGCTCTGGATTTTCGATCATATGCTTCCAAGGTCATTGAATCATCTCCTGCAACTAGAATTTCCTCCATCACATTATTGAAGGGTAGGCGTTGTTTGGCGGTAATATAATCTCGATCTCGCCATTTTACCATTATCTTCCTGATATAACTCTCCAACTCTCGAATGTTCCCTGGCCAAGAATGTTGGGCGAGCATTTCAAAAAAATCATCCCGAAACTCCATAATTTTATCAGGTTCATACTTGCTTTTGAAATGCTCCGTTAGAAGTTTAAGATCCTCAAGCCTGTTGCGTAAGGGAGGAAGATCAATCCTCTGATGCACCAATCGGTAATATAGATCAGATCTAAATTCACCCCGCTTAATCAGTTCGTCTAAATCCTTATTGGTTGCAGTAACAAAACGTAGATCTACTTTGCGCGTCTCCCCATCGCCAACTCTGGAAAACTCTCCTTGCTGAATTACCCGTAAAAGGAGGGATTGAGTTTTAACATTGATATCGCCTATTTCATCGAGAAAGAGGGTGCCGCCATCCACTAATTCCAGAATACCCGCTTTGTCCGAGTTTGCCCCGGTGAAAGAACCCTTGCAATGTCCAAAAAGCTCGGCTTCAACCATGGTATCGGAATAATGAGCGCAATTTATAGCTCGAAAGGGTTTGTTGGAGCGATCCGAAGCAAGATGAATCGCTTTGGCGGCCAACTCTTTTCCCGTTCCGCTTTCCCCCCAAATAAAAATATTCAAGTCGGAAGGGCCGTATTGATTTATATCGTTTAAAGCCACGGTTATTGCATGACTTTTGCCAATGATGCCAAAAGATTTGTCAACGGTCTCCTGTGGTTCTTCTGCAATGGACTCTTCTTCTTCCAATATTCGACCGAAAAGGAATTCGAACATTTTTGCATAGAATCTGAATAGGGGTTCGTAATGTGTCTCGAAATCATGGTCAACTGCCCGTTCATTCAGAAGCCAGATGAGTGGGCATCTCGTATTGGAAAGGGTAATTGGCAGAAATAAAACACTTTGGGTCTCTTTGGCGTCTCCACTCACATAAGTAGATACGAGTGAGTCCTCCAGTTCATTCAGGTTCATATTTCCAAGGAGATTTTCTACATCCGGATTCTCTTCCCCTAAAAGGCGAGCCCATTTGTTCTTTTTATCCAAACTGTAAACGCCCCACTTGCTAAATGGCCAGACCTCGCGAAGCCCTTCTATTATCTTGGATTTTAGACTTTTATGATCAGGTCTTGTCCAAGAGATGCTCTCAAAAATGCCAATGGCGGACTGCCAGGTTTCCCGGGGCACATTTCCCAACGTCCTTAAATGGGAAAAATGTTTTTTAAGAAATCCACCCAAGTTCGCTCCTTGGGAGCGTCCGTAATCTTCAAAAACCTCCAATAAATACTCCGAGAAGAACTTTTGGGGAATCATTTTAGCTTCAATCGCTCTTCTCAATAAAAAGAGGTGTATGGCTTGAAGGTAACCATCGCCCAATTGTTTCACCATATCTGGTAAGGTCTTTTGCTCCCCTCCGATAAGCAGATCGATAAAATCATGCCTCCAAGCGGTCCATTCAGGGTATGGATGAGCAGGTGGATCAACAGGCTTTCCTAATGCAAAATACCCTATTCGCAAGGCGACTTCAGCCTCGTCTAATAAGAGGTGGTTAGGTTTGACGCGCTGAATTAAATTATTCATTTCCCAAATGTTATCCAGAATTTCTTCTTTGGTATGGCTGAAAGAATCGTGGAGGCGCAGCGTTAGACCTGTGAGACGTTCTGCGCTAAGCTTTACTTTTCTTGTCAAAAGTCGATGCGTTTTGTAGTAACTCTCGTAAAGATTCAGGTCATGGAGAAAAATTGCGCTTGCCATCAGGTAGAACACGGCGCCGCTCTGACCATTTATGTCATCTTCTTCCGAATATTTTTGTTCCAATTCCCTAAACGTCTTATCAGCAAGGGAAAAAGATCCGGCGAGATGATGAGCGCAGGCCATATTAAAGTGGATAGCTTCCATTTTACTTTTGTCTCTGGCGGCTTCGTAACAGGCAAAAGCTTTTTTATAAGCCCAGATGGCTTCCATGG